>JAWSUP010000066.1:0-14637 GCA_033549405.1 Bacillota bacterium
GGATCCAGGCCGGCCAGGATGGCGTGCGCTGACTCCAGGAGTCCGCCGACACGGGATGGGTCTGCTGTCGCTGCTGACACGCCCATGACATGTCCCAGTGTCCCGCAGAAGCTGCGGTCAATCGGCTCATTGGGTTTGGGTTCTATCAGGATCTTGATCGTCCGATCATAGGCCAGCATCTGGTTGATGGCTTCGATCAGGCGTTTGATCGCCTCGACAGCATCTTTGCTTTCTGCGCACAGCGTTCCTTCTCTGGCCAGCCAGAGCACGATTTTATCGGTGCCCAGTTCGCGGGCGATGTCAATCGAACGGAGTGAACGCCAGAGAGCAAAGGCGCGATCTTCGGCGCTGTTGCTGGTGTAGCCGCCATCCGCAGTCCGCGGATCCATCCACAAGCGCGGCGCTACAAATTCTGCAGCAAGACCACTGTTGTCGAGTTTTTTCTTGACGAGGCGCGCGGCGCTCTTGATTTCATCTTCATTCAGTTCATTGATGTTCGGAACAGCGTCATCGTCATGGAACTGCATGGCATCAAAACCGATTTCCTTATAACGGACCATTTTGCTTTCGATCGATATTTCTTGTCGGATCGGGGGACCGAAGGCATCCGCACCTTCATGGACATTCCAGGGACCTGCAGAAAATTTGAACTGTGACATGGGTAACCTCCATACATGTTTGTGAATGCGTTAGTTCTGAATTTTACATCATCTTTCTGTTATAATCTGCGTTCTTTGTATTATTCTGCTCCGGGGCAGACTGTGACCCATTGCCGGCTGTTGTTGCTGGCAACGATGGCCTCGGTCAGGCGAATGATATAATCTGCATCCTCGAATGTGGCAAATAGGCTGGGATCGGTTCCCAGTTTCTTGCCATCGTGAATGTACTGATAAAAAGCTTGTACATTGTTCGTGAATGCGTCGTTCCAGCCCTCCGGGTGACCTTTGGCCAGGTGTGAATGCATCTTTGCTTCAGGTGTCAGCCTGTTTGGATCACGCATGATCAGACGGTTGTCCTGGTCGCGGAAACCCATCCACATCTGGTCGGCCGTCTGCTGATTCCAGCGGATGGATGCCTGGCTGCCATCGATCTCATAGTCAAAATAGCAGCCATGCCCTGCACTGACTTCCGATGTGCAATAGACACCGTGGACACCGTTGTCCATCCGGAACAGAACAGCGCCATAATCTTCCGTGACGATTTTCTTCTCTTCATAGGTTGCATCCCGACTGACAGAAAAGGTTTCGACCTGGCTGGTCGGCTTCTTGCGTACAGGAATGACAATCGCCAGATCGGCGCAGACCTCTGTGATCCTGGCTCCGGTCACGAACTGGACCGCATCCATCCAGTGCGATCCGATATCGGCCACACATCGGGAGATGCCGCAGATCTCAGGCTCCAGGCGCCAGTTGTAGTCGGTGTCATAGAGCAGCCAGTCCTGCAGGTAATGGCCGTGCACCAGGGTGACGCGGCCAATCTCACCATTCTGAATACGGTTTTTTGTCTCCAGAACCAGCGGATTCATCCGGTAGTTAAAATTGACAGCCGCCACGACATCCGGATTTTCCCTGAGACACCGGACCAGGCGCCCCGACTCCTCGCTGTTGCGAGCAAGGGGTTTTTCGGAGAAAAGGTGTTTCCCGCTGTGGATTACCTGCTCATTGATTCTGGCATGTAAATGATTGGGGGTACAGTTGTGAATCACCTGTATCTCCGGGTCTGCCAGCAATTCATCGATGGTTTCGTAATAACGGGGGATGCTGTATTCTGCAGCTTTTCGCCTGGCCAGGGCGCCATCTGCGTCGGCGACCGCGACCAGTTCGGCAAAACCGATCCGCCTGATCGATTCAATATGGCTGGCGCCGATATAACCGGTGCCGATAATGCCGCTCTTCAGCTTAATCATGGTATCACCTCAAATCGGTCAGACAGACAGGAATGTCAGGCAATCCGTGATCGACTGTTTATGATCGATCGTTGGCCAGTATTCCAGGCCGACATAGCCTTTGTAACCCTGCGCATCGATTTTTTTCAGGACATAAGGGTAGTTAACCTCATTATCGATAGGTTCGTGCCGCCCGGGAACGCCTGCCGTGTGAACATGACCGATCCATTCCAGGTTTTCTGTCATATTGGCTACGATATTGCCTTCCATGATCTGCATGTGGTAGATGTCATACAAGACTTTGATATTCGGGCAGTTCACGCATTTGGCGATTTCAAAGGCAGTCGCGGACGAATCCAGGTAATAGCCTTTGTGATCGACAAATGAATTGAGCGGCTCGAGAACCAGTGTCATATCCGCTTGAACAAGCAGGTCGGCCACACGCTTGAGGTTTTCGACCAGAATATTTTTCTGCGTGTCCGCACGGCTGGATATATCGCTGGAGAGGCCGATCATGGTCGAACAGCCGATTGAACGGGCCATGTCAATCGAACGGCGCACGTTGGCTATAACCGGTCCGGCTGAGCGGTCCAGCTGGAAATTCCTGGGCTCGTTGAGCGTGCAGGCGGCGAAGCGGACATTGTTGGCTGCTGCGACTGCTGCGAACTGCTCCAGATCCTTATCAGAAGGATCCCAGAATTCAACATTTTTGTAACCAGCCTCGGCCGCCAGGCGAATGCGGTCGGCAAAGGTCTTTTCAGGAAATACTGTCTCCAGGCAGAGTGATAATTGAATCATGTCAACACATTCCTTTCAATATAAGATCCGATTTGGCGTCTGCTCAAGTCTGTCAACCCAGTACCTTTGCCACTTTGCGGATTGCCGCAGCGATCAGGTCAGCGTCTTTGTCACTCATTTGTGCCGGAATATCCAGCATGATGCAGCGGCTGAGGTATTCCAGGGTTGCGGGATTCATATCTTCTGAATAATTGACATCTGCTCCTTTATGGTAAGGGCAGGTCCAGGGGCACTGGATGGCGGTCGGCGTCATCTTGTTGATCACATGCTTCCAGTGCTTGTAAATATGCCAGTCGGGTATGCTGGCATTGTAGACGCTGCCTGCTGCCACCCCTTCAGCCTGTAAAGCGCGGGCGAATTCATCGACTTTGGACGCGTCATCCAGGTAAAATGCCAGGCAGACCGCGACGTCACCGTCAGGGTCGTAGACCGGCCGCAGTTTGATTTCCTTAAGGTCTGAAATCCCGGCAATGATGCGCCGTTGAAGCTGCCTCATACGGTCAACCAAACCATCCAGCCTGCCCAGCTGGGCCAGCATGACTGCGCCTGTCAATTCGCTCATACGGTAGTTGACGCCGCAAAAGAGCTCGCCTTCATAGCGTTCTTCCGCAAAACGTTCCGGTCGCCAGCATGCTGCCGTATCGTGGTAACCCATACAGCGGTCGTACAGGATCTCATCATCGGTGATGATGGCTCCGCCCTCGCCAGCAGTGATAATTTTGTGGTATTGGAAAGAAAAGCAGCCACAGTCGCCAAAAGTGCCCAGTGCTTTCCCTTTATAGGTTCCGCCGCAGGCCTGGGCGACATCCTCGACCACGCGCAGGTTATGCTTTTTGGCAATAGCCATGATCCGGTCCATATCGCAGGGAACGCCGCGCATGTGGACAATCACGAGCGCCCGTGTCGACGGCGTGATCTTCTTTTCAATGTCATCAGGATCGATCGTCAAAGTTTCATCGACTTCAGCGATAACCGGAATTGCTTTGGCAGCGACGATCGCTGCACACGAGGCAAAAAAGGTGTAGCCGGATACGATCACTTCATCGCCTGGACCGACGCCACAGGCGATCAGGGACGCGATCAAGGCAGATGTGCAGGAATTGACGGCCAGGCAGTGTTTCGCGCCCATGCGGGCTGCGAATTTCGTTTCAAACTCACTGACTTTAGAGGGGAACTGTTCCGGGCCATAATACCTGAACAGGTACTTGCGGTCCAGCACCTCCATGACCAGTCTCTTCTCTTCTTCACCGATTTCGATGCCGCCGGGATACATCGGCAGATTTGGTGTTGTCTTTGTCTTGGGTCCGCCATACAATGCCAGTTCATTTTTCATTTTCTCGTTCATCCTTTCATCGTGTAACATTTGGAAACTCATTGACTGCGTATTGCTGATACCGTGTTTACATCATTAAGGGAGGTAAGAGGCTGCCTGAGATCACGGAAATACGCCGCGGATCTTTTTGGCCTTGGCTACGCGTGATACAGCCAGTTTGTAGGCACTCATCCGCAGCGAAATCTTATTGTTGACCGCATCTTCCCAAACCTCATTGAATGCACGGATCATGATCTTTTCCAGTGTCCGGTTCACTTCGTCTTCATCCCAGGTCAGTGACTGGATGTTCTGGATCCATTCAAAGTATGACACCACCACGCCGCCGGCATTGACCAGAATATCCGGCACGACTATCACATTCTGCTTCTGCAGGATCTCGTCCGCCTCGTTTGTCGTCGGCCCATTGGCTGCTTCGATCACGATTCTGGCCCGGACCCGCGGCGCTAAATCCAGAGTGATTTGGTTTTCCATCGCTGCAGGTATCAGCAGGTCAACATCCAATGTCAGAAGACCTTCATTCGTAATGTGTTTGACACCTTCTCTGTTATAATCTGCCAGCAGATTCTCCGGATTTGCCTGCAGGTAGTCACGGATCTCAGAAATGTTCAATCCGGACCGTTTATATAAACCGCCGGAGACATCGCTGACAGCGACAATGCGGCAGCCTTCCTGCTGTAACAGCGCGGCCGTTGTTCCACCAACATTTCCCATACCCTGTACGGCTACACTGGTTCCCAGAACAGGGATCCCCATCCGATGCAGCGTCTCCCGCGTGATCAGCATGACTCCCCGCCCGGTTGCCTCGCGCCGCCCCAGCGAACCGCCGATTTCAATCGGCTTACCCGTCACGACACCGGGAACAGTGTATCCTTTGAACATGCTGTATGTGTCCATGATCCAGCCCATAATGGTCGCATTCGTACCCACATCCGGCGCCGGTATGTCCCGTTCTGGTCCAATCAGGGGCAGGATCATGCCGGTATATCGTCGGGTCAGCCGCTTCAGTTCTCCCTGTGACAGTTTGAGCGGATCAACCTTAACGGCGCCTTTTGCTCCCCCATACGGGATGTTGACGACCGCACATTTCAGGGTCATCCAGGCTGCCAGCGCTTTCACTTCGTCGATATTGATTTCCGGATGATAGCGCAAGCCACCCTTGCAGGGACCACGCGATGTGGAATGTTGAACCCGGTATCCCTCGAACACCTGGATGCTGCCATCATCCATCTCAACAGGAATCGATACTTTCAGTTCACGTTCAGGATACTTCAGGGCAATGTAGTCCTGTTCTTCAAGGCCAAGCAGGTTCGCTGCTATATCCAATGAATCAAGCAGATCGGCATATGGATTGTATGTGTCATTCATCTGGATTTCCTCGCTGGTTACATCGGTGAGCCATTCGTTCGTTGCCGGACACTTCAAAATGCGATTATCAATGTCCTGGCGCCTGTAGTCAGACTATTATTCGATTAATACTAAAAGGTTTTATACCTTTATCATAACGAAAGAAAAAAGGATTGTCAACGTCTGATTTTGTATCGAAAACATTGAAATAGCAGGCGAAGGCTGTTATGATAATATCAATCATAAAAGGCTTCAGTAATCCTTGCCTTTTTCCGCCATCTCGCAACGAAATCACGATGGCTGGTTCGACAACCACGAGGAGATATGAAATGCCAAGAACCACAATTAAGCAAGTCGCGCAAATTGCCGGTGTTTCACCAACCGCTGTCTCACTTGCAATCAACGGCAAATCAGGCATCAGCGACGAGACGCGTAAACGCATCCTGAGTGTCGTGAAGCAAATGGACTTTATACCCAATGAGAATTCGCGTCGTCTGCTGTCCAACCGGACGGGGAACATCGCAGTCCTGATGGATCAGGACTCATCACTCTTGGATCAGTTCTTCTATTCTGAATTGAATACACAATTGATTCGCGAATGCGAGGATCACCAATACAATGTCATCTATTCTGTTGTCAGCATCGATGATAATCAAGTGGTCAACATCCCCAAGGTCATCCGCACCAGAGATATTGATGGCATCATCATCATCGGCTATCTCGATCCCCTGATCATCCAACGTATTCAGGTCTACGAATATCCAATTATCATCCTGGATAACTATCTGCCTTCAGCACATGTCAGCAGTGTTATATTTGACTATCAATCCGCTGCACGACTCGCGACTGAGTACCTGGTTGAAAATGGGCATCGCAGTATCGGCTATATCGGCAGCGACATCAGCAGCGGTAAGATCCAGTATTTTGGTCAGCAGACATTTAAAGGATTCAAAGAAGTCCTTGGCAAATACAATCTGTCTATTCCAGCCAGCTGGATCCAGATTAGTGCGACAGATGATGAGACTGCCGGAGACGCTATGGACCAGATCCTCAAATGCCGTGAATTACCAACTGCTGTCCTGTGCAGCGGTGACATATATGCGATCGGCGCGATGCGCAGCATCAAGGCACATGGGCTAACTGTGCCTGGCGACATATCCGTCATTGGTATCGATGACATCCTTTTGTCCAGATATATCGAACCATCCTTAACAACGATCCGCGTCGATCGGCACAGTATGGCATCCATGGCCATCACAGCCATGTGCAACAGGATCGAGGCCAAAACTAAGCTTGATCAGATGCTCTGTACAAGTCACCAGCTGGTTGAACGGGATTCAGTTAAAAGTATTTTAGAGTGAAAGATTTAGCAGCATACTAAACGATGTCACCTGTGCTGCATGTGCCAGAGACAGGCATAACCTGGTTATTCAGGGAGAAAGATGACGAAATACCGAAACAGGACACTGCGATTCCAATGCAATGGGTATGCATTGATATTGATGCTGGTTGCCATGATTCTTGCTGGAACTATCAGTTATATCCTGTTTCAGGATATGTGCCTGGAGCGTGTAGACCAGAATAATGTTGAGGATCTTAACCTGGCTGCAGATGAACTGGCTGCTGCTATTGCTGAAATACAATACACAGCTGCCAGCATCAACCGATACCTTGATGATATGATTGATGATTATCTTGAACACCCACAAGAACGATACCGGCGCAATCTTGCAATCAATATTGACAAGTTATTTCAAGACTCTCTATATATGGCCGGTGGCAACTCCCGAACATACAGCTATTACTTGTGGCTTCCTGACAATCGACAGATCAACTGGCCAGCGCAAAATCACATCACCTCCGGGGATTACTTTTTGTTTCAGAATTTACCGCGACACCAGCTGCCCAATGACCAGTCCGCATATACTGATATGACACTATGGCTGTTTGACGAACAACCAGGTTTTAAAAATGTTCTATATTTCGCCAATGAATTCAACAGCTCTGAATCATCATATTTGCTGGTCATCGGAATACATCCTTCTGCGATATTCTCTTTATCGCAATATGAGCATCTCCTGCTCAAAACCACTAAGGATAAAGCGACTACCTTTTCGTTTGATTCACCCTTTTCGTCATCTGACCCACAGGCTTTGGTAACAAAAGACTATGGTCGTATTTATGTTACCGGGCATATACGCCATTTGTCTGACAGCTTCGTTGTTTATGGTCGCACATACAGGCAGCTGGGTGAATTATATCTGGCGGTTCTGGCGCAAACAGCGTATGGTTTCCTGAGGCAGACCAGCTTTATATTTGTTCTTACCGGGCTCCTTTTTTCAGCCTTTTTCATCGTCATCAACTGGCTGCTGTCGCGATGGATCGTTCATCCCTTTGAACAGTTGTCACAAGCCATTCAGGCACTGCCTTTCGATAAATCACCGCAGATAAAATTGTCTGGGCATCCGTCTTTATTCGAGAAGCTGTTCCAGAAGCGCAGTATGCGATCTAAACTGATGGCTTTCTTTGTTCTTGGTTCCATCTTGCCTGTTATCTGCTATCTGACCGTCTGCATCAGTTTGTCACAGAAGCAGTTAACAGCTATTTTTCATGACACCATCAATAAATCAGCCGCTAAAGTGTCCCGTTCAATTTCAGATCAGCTGGATCAAATGCAGACAGTCAGCCGACATGTGATCTTCAATGATTACTCACAAGCGTTAATGCTTTATGGTAATGACTCGCCATCGTATGTATGGCACACCAATGAACTGAAAAAATATATTCTTCTTTCAACATCAAATTCTGCGGTTGCCAGTATGCTTTTTATCAACATATACGATCGGAATGGTGGTCTGCTTTTTTCAACACACGATTTGATATCATCTTCCTTCTCCGATGATTTTGTCATACGGAATGCTGATTTTATTGATGACAGTACAAAAACAAAACAATGGTCTCACGAATTCATCGGTAATACCATCGCATATTCACTATACCACAAGGCCTATAAGAAATCTGTTGCAGACGCCGACACCGGTCTATTACCGGTCAGTCCCGGTGGATTCCCGTTGATCGGTTATCTCCAGGTTGGTATGCTGGCTGCAAACCTGCAGGATATATGCGCGCCTTTAAGCCAGTATGATGGAACTACCTATACAATTTATGACAGTCAGGGTCGTGTTATGGCTCATCCCGACAGTCAGTTGATTAGCTTGGGCATGGAAAATGTCCAACTGGGGGAAGGCAAATTGGTCTATGAAAAATCAATCCAGCGCAGTAATGACT
Source organism: Bacillota bacterium (assembly GCA_033549405.1). Taxonomy (GTDB): domain Bacteria; phylum Bacillota; class Clostridia; order Saccharofermentanales; family UBA5734; genus JAAYBY01. The sequence continues at coordinate 8,649 of JAWSUP010000066.1, forward strand.
GGCAACTATCTGTATTTCTTGAAGACCGGCTCTTAATGGCCAGTAATACCCGGATCCTCTTTTTCAATTCTTACCTTTTACTGGCCGTTGTGTTGTTGATCTGGGTGTTTACAAGATTAGTTTTATTTAAGATCAGTCAACCAATTAACAAGCTTTTAATCTTAAGCCGGCAGCAGGAAATAGTGCAGCACCCCGCATCATCAGTCACAGACAGACAGACAAACGAAGTTTCGATCCTGATTGATAGTTTCAATCGCATGCTGGTTCGCTTGCAGGAACAGATCACAGCTCGCCAAATCAGCGAAAAACAAAAGCAGGAAGCTGAACTGATTGCCTTGCAGTCGCAAATCAATCCCCACTTTCTTTATAATGTTTTTACCACAATCAGCTTTACCATGCTCCAGGGTGCTGTAGACGATGCAGCTGATATGCTGGACATGATCGGGCAGATGTTTCGAACAGGGATTTACCGCGGAGACCCAATCGTTCGTGTCGAGGAAGAACTGCGTCATGTCAAATCGTATCTGGATCTGCAGATGATTCGCTACAGTCATAAACTGACGGTTCACTATGATTTTGATCCTGAAATTTACAAATATTATATGCTGAAATTAACTTTACAGCCTTTGGTTGAAAACAGCATTTATCATGGTATCGAAGTGAAAGAAGGCTCAGGTAATGTCACCATATCCGGACGCGTTTGTCAGGATTGTCTTCAGTTTACGATTTCAGATGATGGTGTTGGCATAAAAGACGAAGAATTGGTTGTTATGCAGCAAGGTCTGTTCCAACGAAACTTGTCCCGCGGCATAGGTCTGCAAAACGTGAACGAGCGCATTAAACTCTATTTCGGAGAAAAATTCGGTTTGTCAATTCATAGCATTCACCAAAGCGGTACTGAAGTCATAATGACAATTCCTCAGGTTACAGATAGAAGCGGAAGGAACGAGCAGAATGTATAAGGTAATGATTGTTGAAGATGAACCGCGTATTCGCGAAGCGATTGCTCAATATCTGCCCTGGAATGACTGGGGTTATGAGGTATCAGGAACTGCCGGCAATGGGCAAACAGCGTTGGACCAGATTCGGATTAAAAAACCTGATGTCTTGCTTGCCGATATCCGGATGCCTGTCATGGATGGCCTGGCTCTGATCAGGGAATTAAGGATAAGCAATCCGGATATCATTACAATCATTCTCAGTGGTCATGATGATTTTGAATATGCACGCCAGGCAATGGCGCAGGGAGCCTATGCATACTTGTTGAAAACAGAAATCCGAACCAGACTGGGTGAAGTTATGCAGCGTGTTCTCTCCGACCTTGATGAAAAAGCAAGAGAAACTATCAGCAGAACGCAAGCAGAAAAAGCTTTGTTCTGCCAGGCAATTATCAAGACACTGGTAAATCAGAAGGCAAATGAAACAGCCGAAGCGCTCCGATTATCGATTGATCACAATTATTATTTCCTCGTTCTTATCCGAATATACGGTGAAAATGAAATCGATTCGGCTGCATCTATCAATCATTCTGTCTCTGACATGCAAAACTACCTCGAAATCCGACTGGTTGATACAGCCTGTCCCAACATCATTCTATCCATAAAACCCTTTGAGTTGATCCTCCTATTCTATTGTCAAAACATGCCTGAAACTGTCCTGTCAATTTTGCAGGCACGTCTCAATCATATTGTTTACGAAGCAGTAAAACAGCCCTTTGCTAAAAAGATTAAATTAATCGTCGTCGATACAAAAGCGGTAGCAGGAAGCAGTCAGCTATTCCATTTGTACAAACAGGCCAGCCAGAAAGCTTTGGTTCACCTGCCTGATTCACAGATAGCCGTATTTCATGCAGATGAAGATACGATTGAAATGTCGGAACAGCTGATGAATCAAGTCCTTGATCTTGAAATCCGGTTTTTTGAAGCCATCCAGATTGCTGATGATCAACAGGCGCTGAACCTGCTTGAGCAATGGATACGCACCTGGACATGCGTCAGATTCATCCATGTGCCTGCCTACCGGCAACGCTGTACATGGTTGATGATTGAATTGCATCGCGTTGTCAGAATTGCAGTTCCATCAACAGATAATTACCATGATTTTCTAAATCAAATGGAAAATCCGAACGCAATGTCAAACTGGCTGCGCATTCATGTCACGCGCTTGCTCATGCGCAGGCGGGAGGGTAATACGGATATGACCTTGCGTGTCGAATCCATAAAGCAATACGTGAAAGATCATTGCCTGGAAAAAATCAATCTGCAGGAGATCGCAAGCCGAATGCACATGAATGCCTCTTACTTAAGTACCTGCTATAAAAAAGCAACCGGTATGTCTTTCAGTGAATACTACACCAGCCTGAGAATGGAAAAGGCGGCGGAGCTTCTGCGCAAAGGGCGAACCGTTGCAAGCGTCAGCACCATGCTTGGTTACGCTGATACAAAAAGTTTCCGGCAAATGTTCAAGAAATTTTACGGCACAACGCCCGGTGAGGTGACCACCGAAAGGTGAGAATGTCCCGAAAACAGGATATGAAATGTCTATACAGTAACAACAAACATTGCCCCCTCATGTTCCAAAAATAACCCCCTATCATTGGAGGAGCAGTCGGATTATTCTAAAGAAAGAAAATACGTCGCCTCAGCTGATCAACAGGCATGATTACCGCAGCAGTTCGACAAACGTAACAATCAGCCTGGCAGAGTGGTTTCGGGGTTTATATGAAAACAATCAAAATTTTCTTTCTCAGTGATTCGGTATCTGGAACGATCCAGATTTTCAGCGGTCACTTGGCAGATCAAATGTCTGGCGACGTTTCTCAATGTGCATTTTCGACTGTTCCCGGAAAGCCGTACATGATCCACATCGCAGCCAACTCTGACCGTTTCGGCAGTGCTGTCACTTGTCTTCAGATCAGCAGCTCCAATGGCAGTTTCAGGGTGAGGGTAATTGATATCAGCCGTGATTGGCCGGTTTATCTGCCGATGTATCAGGCCATTTTGACAACTGGTGATGATCAGCGTCCCTGTGAAGAAATTGTTAAGGCGATTGCGCGTCATGCCAGAAATACAGAGCTGTCTGAACTGGCTGCACAGCCTGAAGAGACATATGAAAATGCTTCGCTTGAGAATATCAGTCTGCATGGTCCAGCCTGGCTTGGAATCGGGCAGGACATGCGTATTTTTGCCGCAGATATGCACGCCCGGGAGAATGATGTCTGGGCCTGGATTGAGCCAAGGTTGGCTGGGCAGCCATTGACAGGAAAGCCTTCAGGACGGGTTGGTCCTGAATGGGAGCAGACACATCCGATTCCCGATGAGCTGATTGAAGCAGGTAACGAACGCATCCGATATCAATACACCATGGGACGAGGAACAGGTTGTGTTCACGACCACCAGCGCAGACTGGACCGGGGTTTCCTGCCCGTTCTCGTCGAAACAGTCCGTGATAAGCAGATCCTGTACGAAACGCACCTCTTTGCCTGTCTGGAAAAGTCATCGCTTTCGGAAGAAAACAACCGGGGAACACATTACCTGGTGGCTGACTATCATGGTGTCGATGTCTATCAGACCGAAAGCCAGAAAAGTGAGGCAATAAACCTTTGGGAGAAGGAAAAGACACGGGAGAAGGAAGAAATCGTTGTCTGTCTTCAGACAACTGTCACCAATCATGGACCCGTTCCGTCCTATGCCTGGTTTAAAGTACCGCACCCCGCATTTGCTGTACCTGGTCTGAGCCGCAGTAATCCTGTCTACACATTTACCGGCGGGTATGGCCGATTCGCTCCTGACCGTGTTTTTTGTCTTGCGAAAATTGATGGCAGGCCGCTCCCCCAGGAGGAAGTGGCCGTTTTGGTCAATCCTGGAGAAAAGCTTCAGATCGAATTCATTATTCCGCATCAGCCGATTTCAGATACACGGGCAAAAGCCCTGGCCCAAATAAACTTTCAGCAGCGGTATCTTGAATGCGTTGCCTATTGGGAGAACAGGCTATCGAATGCCGCAAGTATTTTCGTTCCGGAAAAACCTGTCAACGAGATGCTGCTGGCCGGCTTGATACACATTGACATCGCGACATATGGCAGCCAGCCTGAGGGTACATTGGCCGCAACGATTGGTATATACTCGTCATTGGGATCTGAGAACTGGCCGATCATCCAATATTATGACTCAATGGGTTTACACGATAAAGCGCGCCGCTGCATTCAATATTTCTTCGACAAACAACACCCAGATGGTTTCATGCGTAATTACGGCGGTTACAAAGTTGAGACTGGTGTTGTCTTGTGGACAACCGCTGAACATTATCTCTATACACAAGATGACGACTGGCTCATGAGTATTATGCCGGGAATCAAAAAAGCGTGCATTTGTCTGCTGCAATGGCGCGAGCGCAATAAGCAAAAAGATCTGATCGGCGCCGGTTATGGTCTGCTCGAAGGTCGGGCAACCGATACACCTGACAACGACTGTCGCCAATACTTGCTCAATGCCTGGATGTATAAAGGATTATCCGCTATCGTTCAGGTTTGTCTGCCCTTTGATGAAACATACTGGCGCCCTGTTCTGGCTGAAATCGCCTGTTACCGATCTGATATCCAGACGGCTGTCAAACAGACTTTTCAAAAAGGTCCAGTGATTCCACTCAAAGATGGCGCCTGGTGTCCGACAACCGCTCCCTGGGCAGATGCTTATGGTCCAGTTTCCCTTTATTCAGATCAGCGCAATTGGTATACGCACGGCATGTTTGTTGCCCGCGATTCACACCTCAACACGCTGACTTTCTGCGGTGTTTTTGATCTTGATGATCCGTTCAGCGACTGGATTTTGAACAGTCAGTTGGAGCTTTATTTCATCAAGAATGTCCGCCCTTCTCAACCCTACTACGCCCGCCACCCCTATCTGCACCTTCTCAGAGGTGAAGCGAACGCCTTTATCAAAAATTATTACAATGCGTTGACATCTCTGGCCGATCGTGAAACTTATTCCTTCTGGGAACACTATCTGCATGCCAGTCCGCACAAAACACATGAAGAGGGATGCTTTCTGATGGAGACCCGTTGGATGCTTTACTTGGAAAAAGAGAACACGTTGTTTCTTCTTCAGGGTATTCCGAGCCGTTGGCTTGAGTCCGGCAATGAGATCCGTCTCAATCGCGTCGCAAGCTATTACGGACATTTCAACCTGAAGGTAACATCGCTGACTGCTCAAGGGTGTATCTCTGCAATGATCGAATTCACCGACAGAACCCGCTGCCCGAAATTGGTTGTCATTCGTTTACCACATCCTCAGGGTCATCACCCCAATAACATATCTGGCGGGAACAAACATTCTTTGAAGGACTGCTACATAATGGACATTCATGATGATGCAGCCAGTATCACAATCAGTTTTGATGCGCACAAAAAAGGGTACGAGGAGGTCTAATATGAGAACGATTAAAATACTCTGGTCTGATGACACTGTCACAGGAACCATCCAGATCAAAAACGGATTGATCAGACAGGAAACGGGAGAATCTGGTGCTGATCAAGTATCCTTTTCCCTGTCAGATCGACAGCCCCTTCTATTTAATGTCGAAGAACAGCCGGATCGGTGCGGCAGCAACATGACACAATTGTTTGTTGACAGCAACCAAGGCGCTTTCACGGTCAGAGTTATGGATATTAACAGCAAATGGCCTGTCTGGCTGCCGACGATGTGCGTTGCCGTTACAACCGGTGAGGACCAGCGCACTTATGAAGAGGTAATTGCAGAAATTCAGTCCAAAAAACTGCTGCCGGAGCTGGTGCAGATCAATCAGCAACCTGATGAATCCTATGAAAACGCCGTGCAGGAGAATATCAGCCTGCATGGTCCTGCATGGCTTGGTCTCGGCCAGGACATGCGCATTTTTTCAGCCGACCTGCGTTCACAAGAGGATGATTACTGGGCCTGGATTGAGCCGCGCTGGGCAGGGAAACAAATAGAACTGCCTGAAACAAACAACG
>JAWSUP010000067.1:0-14274 GCA_033549405.1 Bacillota bacterium
AGTACGCCTGGGCTATGGCTGTATTCAGCTTATGGCTGCCGGACGTGTTGTTGCCTTCGAATTTGTAGTAGATCCGGGCAGGCGTGTCCAGCGCTTTTTCCAACTCATAGGCGCGGATCAGGGGAGACGGGCGATAGATCTTGTAGAAGTTGACAATCTCCTCGGGAATGTCGATGAAGCGATTTACATTGTCCATTTCTTGCATGCACAGCTCTTCGCAGAAGACCGGCAGCAGGTCAGGCAGCTCGACTGGCTTCATGGTGCCCGGATTGATGTAAGGGTCATGATTCTCTTTCATGTCTGCATGCAGATTGTACCACTGGCGTGGAATCTCGTCTTCACTCAGATAGATGCGATAGGGGATCTTGCTCATTGGGTGCTCCTTTCATTGTGCCTGGCACATTCGGATGCCGCAGTTGCGGCTATTGCTTTGTTCCGCCCAGTAGGCGACGGAACCCGGTTGTGTGCATGACCTGCGGTCTTTAGCAGCGGTGGGCTAAAAATAAAAAAACCTGCCCCTTCAATAAAGAAGGGACAGGAGATTAATCCTGCGGTACCACCCTGGTTGGCTTTGCTGCAAAGCCCGCTCTGTCATGTACCTGTTGATACATGGCCATTGGATAACGGGTTGACTTCCCGTTGACGCTTACTTGCGACAGATCGCTTTCAGGTCACCCTCGTAAGTCCATTCACCCAGATCCGTGATATCGCCCTCGCACTGTCGGCAACTCGCTGTAATTCGGTTTCTGACCTACTCGTCTTACTCACCGGTTTTGTGGTGTATTAAGTTGTTTTTGATTATAGAGGCCTGTCCGCGATTTGTCAAACAGATTTTTCAGGGGATTTTCAAACGCTGTTCAAACTGGTTTTTTAAACGGCTGGCGATAAGTGGACTCCTCAAAAATGACCTGCTCCGTGAAAGCGTCCCAGTCCGGGTCGAGACGCTGCAACTCGGGATGCTGGGCAAAATATGAGAGCGTCGTCCGGATCCCCTGATCGAACCGGATGGTCGCCTGAAAGGACGGAACCAGCCGTTTCAGCTTGCTGTTGTCGAAAACCACCGAGTTGCACTTGTCGCCGGTCAGAGGGCCGAGTTGCGCGGGATCGCGCGCTACCAGGGCATCGGCAGCGACATGGAACAAATTGGGCTTGACATCCAGTGCTGTGGCGATGCACTGATAGATCTGGTTCCAGGGTAGCGCTTCGTCCGATGTGATGTGGACAGCTTCGCCGATGGCGTGGACATTGCCCATCAGGCCGACGAACCCCCGGGCAAAGTCCCGGCTGTGGGTGACAGTCCAGAGCGATGTGCCGTCCCCGATCACCAGAACAGGCTTGCCTTCTTTCATGCGCAGTATTGTTTGCCAGGGCCCGTTTTTACCATGGATAGACATGGGAATGGACCAATCCCCGTAGGTGTGACTGGGCCGGACGATGGTCACAGGGAAAGCGCTTTCTCGGTAGGCATTGGTCAGGATCTCTTCGCAGGCCATCTTGTCCCGTGAATATTGCCAGTAGGGATTGGCCAGCGGCGTACTCTCCGTTATCAGGTAGCTGGAAGGCGGTTTCTGATAAGCCGAGGCCGAACTGATAAAAATATACTGGCTGCAACGGCCCTGGAATAGCCGGATATCCCTGCGGACCTGTTCGGGGACAAACGCAATGAAATCGACGATGACATCAAACCATTGCCCCGCCAGCAGCTGACTGATTTTGTCTTCGTTGCCGATATCGCCGGTCAAGAGCGACACGCCGCGCGGCAACCGCTCGACATGCGTACCCCTGTTCAACAAAGTCAGATCCCAGCCTGATTCGACCAGCAGATGGCTGATGGCTGTGCTGATGGTTCCCGTTCCGCCAATAAAAAGAGCGCGCATCGTGATTCCTCCATTCCATTTATGAGATCAACCTGGACCCGGTCCGCAAAACCAAACCGTCTGTCTTAGCCAAGCGCATTGATCTCTGTTTCCATACACTGCAATGTATCCATAATTTTTTCAAAACTCGGTGTCGTTCCGAAGATCATATTCTTCATGTGCTCGTAGTCATTGACGAGGACTGGGATGCAGTCCTCAGGCGGCATCAGCCTCATGGTACCGGGGTGAGCGAGATCATACCTTGCGACGTTGGTTGGGTAGAAGCGAGCCTTAAATTTGACGACACGCTCCAATAACGGTAAATTATCATATGCCTGTGCCTTTACGGGAGACTTGTCCATGCAGTACAGGTCATAATAATGCCGCGAATAACGGCTGGGGAATCTGCTGTTGGTGCGGAATGCCTCTTTATGAAGAATAGTCACTTTCTCCCAAAAGGTGCGCTCCGCCATGACAGTCAGAACGCTGGTGGAGGGTGTCGTGAAGGCTTGAGGGTACCTCTTCGCAGCATATGATGTAATGGTGGTTTTCTGCACAGGTGTCCATGCAGCCAGAGCGCCAATCTCCATACGCACGACACTAACCACTGCGGTATCGTCAAATATCCTCGGATACGCAAAACATATAGTTTGCGGCTCATCGTCGTTCATAAAAAGCTTGAATGGCTCTGACAGAAGCTGTGCAAAGTCCTCCTTAAGCTGAGGCAGTAACACGTTATGCAGAAAGTTGCCAGTTCTAGCGTCCCTGTCTTTATTAAACTTGTCCTGGCTGGTTTTACTGCGACCATCCCATGGCTCTGAAGCCAAGAACCCAAGGACACGCCAGTCGAGGATGATATCAATATCTTCAGAGAAACGCTCAATAAGCCCATAACACTTTGAGAGGCTCGTGCCTCCCTTGAATGCCATATGCTTTGCCCAAGGGCTTTGGTGGAACAAATAATCGAGTACCCAGCATACCCAAAAGTCCTTTTCTGCCATTGCCTCCGGCAGCTTGATGTCGTGAGCCGTTGCGAGAAAGAGCTCCTCGCGATCACGGCTGCTGAGCTTTGCGATTCTATTCATTGTCGTTCTCCTTACAAATCTTCCGTATTAGCTCGTAAACCCAGGCTGTGACGCGTTTCGCCTCCTTTAGCATCTGAGTTTTTTCATCATTTGTCAGTAGCTTCGATATTCTTTGCAGCTCTTTGTCCGTGACATTACCTTTGCCCAGTGCTTTCAGCGCCTGGACAACGAGAGCAGATTTGTACGATATGTTTATGAGCTCGTTTTTGTTGTCTGTGTGCATGAATTTCAACGTAATTCCGTCCGCTTCATATCTCTTGTATGGGCCGTCGCTGATGTAGAGCCAGATGGCTGGAATTTGTGTCGATAAACCCAGCATGTTCAGAGCGGTGTCGCCACAGGGGACAATTGTCCAGCCGAAATTTCGGGCAATTGCCTTTGCGACGTCATCTGCGCGCGGAGGAATATTCTTGCTTAGCAGCTCGCTGAAGCGAGGCTTGACATAGATACCTCGCATGACGCGCAGCAGTTCCTTTGTTTCTTCAAGGCGGGTCAGACATTTATTGATTTTGGATGCATCTGTAATATCGAAAAAGTCAGAAGGGATAAAAACAGTGCCATCTTCTGCTTCTTGAAGACGCTTTTTAACCTGCTCCAGATGGTCTGGCCGTTTCATGATTTCACCTCGTTTCGTCACAAATAATATACAATATTTATGACCAAATATCAAGCTATTTGTACAACTTACTCTGAAAATCATCCCTTAGTATGATTTCAACGCTTTTCGCACAACAACCTTACCATTTCGCTCGGCATTGCATCAAACCCGCATTTTTGATACATCGCCAGAGGACCCCTGAAATCGTGGTCTGCTTCAACAAATTCCTTATTGATATAAGCTTCCACATAGTCAAAGCCCTCGTCTGCCGCATCCCTGCAAACACGCTCAACCAGCCTTGCAGCAACGCCTTTTCTATGCATTTCTGGTGCAATCATAAAACATAACATGACTATCAAGTTAGGTCAGTCGATTACATTTTTTAAGGACCCCAATACGGGGTCTTTAAGTTCGCTTTATAAGAAGATTCCGAACAAACTAAACTTGTACACCTAGTTCCTGCAATACTCTAGTGCATCTTTCGAGATATGCTCCTTCTGATTTGATTCCATGCAAGTATCTGTCTACAGAATCGATATCTTTTAAAAGCTCAACAAAAGAATCTCCAGAATACGTTTCTTTATCACTATGTTGAACAATTGCATTTACAATCATATCTTCCTCTTCCTCTGTAATAACTGGTATGTTTCCACGCCATTGATTGTTGTTATACCTGTCGATTGCTTCTCTAACATACTTTTCTGCTCTTTCAGCATGGCCTTCGCTTTTCTTGGTAACAACTGTGGCGATATCATGGATAGCTGCAGCTATTGAGGCTAATTCCACATCCATCCCTCTTCGCAGTGCAAGAAGCTTTGCCAACTGAGCGCTTGAGTACATATGCATTACACTCCAACGAATAGGCAGGTCTCTCTCATCATCAGAAAGTGTTCTCATCTCATCAAACAACATAGAGAGAATTCTGTTTACTCTTTTTACAATTAATTGACCCATTCACACCACTCCTCCTATCCATGCCGATCAGTCGCTCCAGATTCGCCTATTCCTCGGCATACCACATAATCGCTTCCGCAATGCACTTCTCAAGAATCCTCAGATTGCGGAGGAATACGGAAAGCTGAAAGCAAGACTGATCAGCGAGGTCAACGGCGACCGTGTTCTATATACCGAATCAAAAACTGACTTTATCCTGGACGTTATGAACCGCGTGAATGATGACGGTGAATTGAAAAGTTCCTCGCAGATCGCACCCTACTATCTTGCTTATGAAAATCGATATCAAGCCGTGTATTCCAGCGGTGCATCCATATGGGGACATCAGCCCGACGATAAGATGCTTGTAGCTGCGTTGTCCGAATGGGTGAATAATATGACCTAAAGGGAAAGAATGTGATTGAATACGCCTGTGGCGAGGGTTCTGTCGGTGTGATTCTATCAAAGCTCGGTTGTATTTATAAAGGCGTAGATATTGCACCTTCAGCTATAAAGCGATCAAAACAGGTATTGGCAGAATATCCAGCCGCAACAGTATCTGTGATGGATATGGTAAACGAACGTGTAAACGGTTTTTTTGACGCAGCGATTGACTGCATGGGCTTTCATATGTTAATTACCGATAGCGACCGCCAGAAATACCTGATAAATGCCAATGCTGCGTTGAAACCAGGCGCACCTATGTTGTTTTTCCGTCAAAGCTACAGTGCTGATGCGTACAGCGGTGAAGTCAAATCCTATGAAGTATGGAAAGCAATCACAGGAGCTGATTATGAAACGCCATCTATGCGGCAAGTAACCAACAACGGAAAAGAATATCTGGTGAATATTCCACTTGTACCTGCAAGGTGTAAAAATAAAGCTGATTATATCGCAGAAATGACCGCCGCCGGTTTCGTTGTTGACCATTTTTTCGAAATGGAGCAAAGCAGAGCAACCTTGAAATCGGCTTCAATCTATGTTCATAAAGTCGTGTAGAATGACCAGTTCCAAAGATTTAATAATCAAATTGGATAGCCCTCATGTCAAAGATAAGGACTTTTTTTGAGGCCATTAAGTTAATTTTTTGACGGATATCGTTTGGTACAAGCAAAAATCGTGCCTTTTGACATAAGAGAAAAGATACAATAAAGGCAATTGATTGAAATTGGGAACTGTTGATATTGGGTTCCTTAATGTGTCACCAGGCAGCGCCTGATGCATTCTGGATCTCATTAGAAATAGCGCTTAATGTGGGATATAATAAAGAAAAATGCATCATATAGCATTTTTCCATTGCAGAGGTGCTAAAATGGTCACATCGAACATGTCAGGAGTATTGTATGCGTAACTGGATAGACAAAGTGGCGAACAAGATGAGGGGCATCGCGATACCGGGCATCATGAAGTACATCGTGATCAGCATGGGCGCGGTTTTTGTCCTTGACCTGTTTTCTGCCGGCATGCTCAGCAGACTACTGGCGTTCAGCAGAGACGGGATTATGGCCGGGCAGGTCTGGCGAGTTATTTCATTTATATTCATTCCAATCAACAGCAGCCCTCTGTTTATTGTCTTTGTGCTGTACTTCTACTGGATGATCGGCGGGGCGTTGGAGAATGAATGGGGCGTCGCCAGGTTCAACCTGTTCTATCTGACCGGTGTCGTCGGCACAATTATTGCCGGAATGATCACGGGTTATGCGACGAACCATTATCTGAATCTTTCGCTGTTTTTTGCTTTTGCCATCCTGTTTCCCAACGTCGAACTCCGGCTGTTCTTCATCCTGCCGGTCAAGGTCAAATGGCTGGCTTATGTGAACGCGGCCTACTTTGCCTGGCAGCTGATCGTCTCAACCTGGCCGATGCGAGCGGCCTTGCTGGTGTCTGTCGCGAACATCGCGCTCTTCTTCTGGCCGGATTTTTATAATCGCATTAAGAATGAGCGCAGGCGTCGGGAGTGGCGCAACCATTTTCGCTGAGGCGTTATCCTGCCCAAATCCTTCGGAATGGCTGCCCCTGAGACAGATGGCATTTATTGACCCTGAGCAGTCGGTTCTGTGAGCGCATTGCTGCTGTCGGGCAGTGTCAGAATGGCTTTGAAGAGATCTCCGTCGATGTCGAGATCAAGCTTACCGCCCAGAAGCTCGGTCAGACCGCGGGCGATAGCGAGCCCCAGGCCGCTGCCATCACTGGTGCGGGCGGCATCCCCCCGGACGAAGCGTTCGAAGAGTTCCTCGCTGTTGATATTGAGCGGTTCTCTTGAGATATTGCGCAGGGTGATCGTGACAGTTCCTGCAGATTTTTGCAGATCAAGGTAGACACGGGTATCGGGCTGGCCATATTTAAAGACATTCTGAAACAGATTGTCCAGGACGCGCCAGAGGAGTTTACCGTCGGTTATGATGGTGCAGGGTTCCGATGGCAGGCGGCTGACCAGTGTCAGCCGGGCCTGGGTCAGCCGGTCGGTATATTCTTCTGCCGTCTGGGCTAAAAGCTCGACCAGGTCTGTCTGTTCGGACTGGACCGGAACCATGCCGGTTGCCGCCTTGGATGCTGAGACGATGTCCTCCGCCAGCTTTTTCAGTCTGGCAGACTGGCGGTCGATCACGTCGATGTACTCCCGGGCTGTCGGGTCTTCTAATGGACAGCCCTTCAGCAAATCCACATAATTGATGATCGATGTCAGCGGCGTCTTGATGTCGTGAGATACATTGGTGATCAGTTCTGTCTTGAAGCGTTCGCTCTTCATGCGCTCATCAACAGCCAGGGAGATCCCCTGCCGGATGCTGTTCAGATGGGTGCCATGCCGGCGCAGTGTGCCGAACAGCTGCGCTTCATCGACCTTGTAGTCGAGATCGCCTTCAGCCAGATGCTGACCGGCTTCACGAAGCTTATCGAGCTGGATGATTATAAGCGAGGCAAGGCAGATCAGGCTGCCGTGAAAAAAGAAGAAAATCAGCAAAAGCAGCATCGGATTTGGAACACGTCCAGAGAATCCGGCGATGAAGAGAAATTCGACCAGAACCACACCGGCCATACTGAGCAGGCCTTTCCACAGGAGCGGCAGCTTCGCCAGAATTTTGCCGATTACATGAAGCACCTGCCAGACCAGAGTCCGCCGCCAGAACTGGCCGGCTTTGACCCGTATGGCCAGGCTTACCAAAAAGCGAAGACTCAGCAGGCCCATGATCCAGATTAAGAGACTCAATCCGGCAATATCCAGATAATCAGCCTGAAACAGGCTGAATTGCCTGTATGTGTAGTCGAGGCCGTTAAGGGATGAAATAGTCAGGCCCAGCATGAGGAAATAGATGATAGCCAGGATTTCCAGTGGGATCCGGTCGTACCAGGTCAGGTGAATGCCCTCAGTTCCTTTGCGGTAACCGGCGCTCCAGAACAGATACCACGCGGCGAGCACAGTCAACAGGAGGAAGGCGAACGGGGCGAATGCAATTATCTCGCGGTTAAGCCCCAGGCGATAGAAACCGTAGTACCAGGATAGTTGCTGCGGGTCAGCAGGCTCGAGCAGATAGAGATCGGTTCGGACGGTATAGGATTGATCGAGCGGAACCATGGACTCATAGGCGGCAGAATCGGGTTCGACACCATAGGCAGCCCGATACAGGGTATACAGACTTGCAGACATGTGGAAGTCCAGGGAGGCAAGAACCGGTCGATCCTCCTGATTGCTCCAGATCTCCTGGTCAGATTCGTCCAGCACAGTCCAGGAAAATGTCTCATTTTGCCCGTCTGCCAGCAACTGAACAGCCTGTTCCATCTCCAGCTTCCAGTCTGCGTCGACTGTCCGGCCGGCCACTTCCCGGGCTGGAATAAAGACTTTACTGGCAAATAAGATATCGAAGAATTCGGATGCCTGCCTGCCGATATACTGCCTGGCCTGGTCGGTCCGGTAATACAGCATTTCGCTGGCGACGGGCGTCTGGTCATAGGCCCCGGCATCAGCCAGAAGGATGGCCAGAAATGCGCTTGCAATCAGCGCGACTGCAGCCAGACTGCCCGCAAGCCAAGTGATCGCTTTTAAGAAGATACTGAAACGCAGTTTGTTCATGACTGTTTCCCTCCTGTGTCTTCGCCCACCGGACTATGGCTCTGTCCGCTGTGCGTAGCAGGACAGCTGAGCGTATAGCCCTGACCCCAGACGACCTTGAGGTAGCGGGGTTCGGCAGGGTTGATCTCGATCTTCTCGCGAAGATGGCGGATGTGGACGGCGACCGTGCTTTCAGCGCCGATCGGGCTGTCATTCCAGACGAGTCGGTAAAGCATCCTGGAGGAAAACACTTTGCCTGGTTTTTGCATCAGATGTCGCAGAATCGCGTATTCAGTCGGCGTCAGCGCGACCGGCTGGCCATCGACCAGCAGACGTTTTTGCTCATCATTGAGCTCGAGTCCGCCGACCAGCAGGATATTCTCATCTTCAGGGCTGCTGCCCAGGATCATGTAGCGGCGCAGGGCGGACCGGACCCTTGCCAGCAGTTCGACCGGGTTGAAGGGTTTGGTGATATAGTCGTCGGCGCCGATGTTGAGGCCGATGATTTTATCTGCATCTTCGCTTTTAGCTGTCAGGAGGATCAGGGGGACATTGCTCGACTCCCTGATTTTTTTCATGGCGCTGATACCGTCCATGAGCGGCATCATGATGTCCATCAGGACCAAGTGGATGGACTGGTTCTTCATCAGTTCCAGCGCTTCCAGCCCGTTAGCGGCTGCAAAAACCTGGTGATTCTCTGATTCGAGATAGATGCGCAGCGCAGACAGGATGTCCTTTTCGTCATCACAGATCAGTATGTTGGCCATGGTGTCACCCCCTGATCTCTACTTTATGCCATCACGGCTTAAGATGAAAGCGGATAATATTTAAGATTTCCTGAAGATGATACAATTTTTGTCAGATGCAGGACGGACTCATTCAAGAAATGATGGGTGAACCCGGTTGTTTTATTTGGTACAATATAGAAGAGAAGGGCAGTCATCAGCCTGACATGATCAGATGAATAGCCCCTAAAGTGTATCAATCAGGAGGAGACAGATGAAAAAGAGATATGCACAAGTTGGAATTGGTGGCAGGGCGCGCTTCTTCTATGAAGCAATTGCCGGAACATATAATGAGACATCTGAAATTGTCGCTTTTTGCGATGTCAATCAGACGCGTATGGATTATGCCAACAAGGTCATCGGCGAAAAATATGGCAAAGATCCAGTGCCGACCTACAAAAGCGATCAGTTTGACGAGATGATCCGATGTGAGAAGCCAGACATTGTGATCGTCACGTCGATCGACAGGACTCATCACAAATACATCGTGCGTGCCATGGAAATGGGCTGTGATGTCATCACGGAAAAACCCATGACGATCGACGAAGAGAAAGCCCAGACGATTCTGGATGCGATCAGCCGGACAGGCCGCAAGCTGCGCGTTTCATTCAATTATCGCTATGCGCCCTTCAACACAAAAATCCGCGAACTGATCATGGACGGGACGATCGGAGATGTGTTTTCCGTCCATTTCGAATGGCTGCTCAACACGCGGCACGGCGCCGACTATTTCCGAAGATGGCACCGGGACAAGCGCAACAGCGGCGGATTATTGGTGCATAAGGCGACCCACCACTTTGATCTTGTCAATTTCTGGCTCGGATCCCAGCCCAGGACTGTATTTGCCATGGGTGATCTGCGCTTTTATGGGCGCGAGAATGCCGAAAGCCGCGGCGAAACCAGGTTTTACAGCAGGACACATGGCAGCGAGTATGCCAAAGACGATCATTTTGCGCTGCATATGGAAGAGAATCCGCAGATGAAGAGCCTTTACCTTGATGCCGAGAAAGAAGACGGGTACATCCGCGACCAGAGTGTCTTCGGCGATGGCATCAGCATCGAAGACACCATGGGTGTCATGGTCCGCTACCGCAACAAAGCCATCATGACCTATTCGCTCAACGCCTACCTGCCCTGGGAAGGTTACCGTGTTGCTTTTAACGGCAGCAAAGGCCGTATCCAGGTGCTCGTTGCCGAAAATTCCTATGTAAATGCAGGCGGTTCCAAAGATGTTGAAAGTTCGGCCAAGAAAATCAGCATCGCTGTCTTCCCGATGTTTGCTGAACCCTACGAAGTGGATGTGACGATGCCGGCTGGCGGCCACGGCGGCGGCGATCCCGTGCTGCTCAATGACCTGTTTGGCGTTCCGGTGGAGGATCGTTTCAACCGCGCCGCATCTCATGTTGACGGCGCCATGTCCATCCTGACTGGTATTGCGGCCAACAAATCGATTGCCACCGGACTGCCGGTGCAGATAGACAACCTGGTCCGTTTCGACTAGGGATGATGCTGTAATCTGTCCGTCGCTGTCTTTCTGTCCGGTTCTGACTGTAAAGGCGGGCTCCGATTATGATCGTGAAAGCCATAGTGGTTACGCTGCACCTGCACGAAGCCAAGTCATTGAAAGACAAGCGCCAGGTGCTGAAGAGCCTGCTTGATCAGGTCAGGCGCAAGTTCAACGTGTCAATTGCCGAGGTGGGAGAACAAGACAGCCATCGGATGGCTGTTCTCGGAATCGCCTGTGTCAGCAACAGCGACCGCCATGCCGACCAGTCGCTCGATACAGTCGTGCGCCTGATTGAAAACCAGGTCGATGCTGATATCGTGTCTGTTGAACGCTGGTAAGGAGTCTTCAAGAGATTTCACGCTGCCGGGCCTTTATCTCGAACGATCAGGATCCTGAGCGCCTGCCTTGATTTTACTGGCGGGCACTTCTATAATGTGTCCTGTACGGTCCGGCCCCAAGACCGGAGCGGTGTGCATCAGCAAAGAGGTGCATCGACAGGAGTATTTATGAGACAACAAGGGCATCGTATCGAACAAATCATCATATTAAGCAGTCAGGTCATCTCTATTGTCCCTGGCATGGGTTGCCTGTGTCCGACTTATGTTGAAAAAGTCTGCGGTACAGTATCATGAGACGCTATCTGATCGACAGCCGCCTTCCGGAATCCGGCCGGCTGGACGCAGATGTCGTCATCGTTGGTTGTGGTGCAGCTGGTCTTTATGCCGCGTTGAACATGGATCCGGCTCTCAGCTGCATCCTCATCAACAAGCTGGGTCCAGAAAACAGCAATTCCATGGATGCGCAGGGCGGCATTGCTGCCGTTCTGGAGTATCCGGGCAGCGCGGATAACATCGAGCGCCACGTCCAGGACACCCTTACAGCCGGAGCAGGCCTATGTGACGAAAACGCCGTCAGAATCCTGGCACTGGAGGCTCAGACGCATATCGAAAACCTGGTTCGCCTGGGCGTCATGTTTGACCAGGCGGATGGAAAGTGGCTGTTGACACGGGAGGGTGGGCACAGCGAACGCCGCATCTTGCATGCCGGCGGTGATGCGACCGGTTTCCATATGACATCCGGCCTGTATCGCACAACCTGCAGACGATCCAATATCCGGATCATGGATCACTTGTGCCTTGCGGACATTCTGACGGACGATCGTGGGGTCTGTGGTATTGCTGCTCTGGACGAACAGGAGCAGTTGATATTGATCAGAACCGCGCAGGTTATTCTGGCCAGCGGCGGCATCGGCCGGTTATTTCGCAACAGCACGAATGCAGCCGGAACGACAGGCGATGGTCTGGCGGCCGCCGTACGTGCAGGCACCACCGTCCAGGATATGGCTTTTGTCCAGTTCCACCCGACCGCTCTGGCCTATCCCGATGAGCACGGGCGGTTTTTCCTGATCTCGGAAGCGCTGCGCGGCGAAGGCGCTGTCCTGCGCAACCGCCACTGGGATCCGTTCATGCAAGGGCAACATCCGCGGGCAGACCTGGCGCCGCGCGATATCGTTACACGATCGATTATCCAGGAGATGAAGACTCATGACATCCCCTGCGTTTACCTGGACATTACAATGAAACCACGCGCATACCTGAAAAACCGCTTTCCGACCATTTATTCGGTCTGCATGCAGCGCGGCATCGATATTGCCCGCGACTGGATCCCGGTCGTGCCTGTTCAGCATTATTTCATGGGCGGCATTAAAACAGATTACGATGGGAGAACCAACCTTGACGGTCTGTATGCCTGTGGAGAAACAGCCTGTACCGGTGTTCACGGCGCCAATCGCCTGGCCAGCAATTCACTGCTCGAGTGTATTGTTTTCGCCGGACGCTGTGCCAGTCATATCAATGCATCGGACAGGCGCAGCTCAGAAAGGGCATTGCTCCTGCCTGAAGCAAAAGACGGATCAAACGCACAGGACCTGGATTTTGATGCGTTCATCGGTGAGATTCGCAGCAACATGACACTTAACTGCGGGATCCTGCGCAATGGCCAGGACCTGGCAACAGCCGAAACGTTGTTTCGCCAGTATCTTGATCAGATGGAAAGGCAGTCAATAACGAGCATAAAAGCGATCGAGACGATCAACGCCGCGCTTGTCGCCGGTCTGGTCGCCGGCGACGCGTTCAGGAGACAAGAAAGCGTCGGCGCACACTATCGGACAGATTTCCCGGCAGCCAGCCAGACGCGGGCCTGATCCGTATCCGGTCCACTGAGATTGAATTGAAGGTCCATAAGCTCGATCAGCTGTTCAGGCTTCGAGATGACTTCTTCGTGGACTCCTGCTGGCGAAAAGATGCGGAAAGTGCTGCCATCGATCGTTTTACGGCCTTGTTCCGTCTTGATGGAAAGCATCATGGACTTGTTGAAGATCGATTCAGGTGATTTTTCACAGTAAAAGCTGGGCATGACAAAATCGATGTCAAGCTGCTCTTCTTCAGTAAAACTATAAAAACGACGCCACTGACCCTTGTACAGGTCATAGACCACCCAGCCCAGGAACGGTTCCCGGCTGATTTTATATGTTTCACCAAACTGTTCCTGCACAAGGTCAGGAACCAGCGCCAGGGGAAACCGCGGCGCCTGCTGGCCGACACCGACATCACAGATAAAGGTTCCGTCGTTGCATTCAGTGCGGATAACGCGATGTCGCCGCATCGGAATGGTGGTTTCACCGCGCAGGTAGCGACCCATATAGGTCGTGATCCGGTAGCCGATGGTCTGCAGCAGGCAGGCAAACAGGCCGTTGAGCTCAAAGCAATAACCGCCGCGTCTGCCCAGGATCATCTTGCTGAACTGGTCCTCACATGTCATGGGCAGATCTTTTCCAGACAGGATATCGAGATTCTCATATGGGATTCGGGTGACATGCGCGTATTGCAGCCTGTTCAGCAGATCGCGGTCACATGTGAGCGAACCGGGCGGTATGGCCAGGCCCAGTCGATGAAAGTAAGTCTGGGCATCGATGGAATGTACAGGATCAGGACGCATATCTGAAACCTCCCGGATTGTGTCTTTCCATCTATTGTAGGGAAGGAAAGTACCCTTGGCAAGAAGCCTGGTGATGCTTGGCACCACCATTTATAACTGGCTCTACCGCTTTCGCTCTCGGATTGCCCTGCTTTTGTCAATCCTTCGCGAAAGAGAGCCAGTAATAGCCTGGTGATGCTTGGCTTGAGTCGTTTTGTAAATTGATGTATGCTGAGTATGTGATTTTTGAGGACGAAGAGGTGAGTGTTATTATCCAGATTCGTGAATGGGATGATGTGATTATCAGGGCGCTTGATGAAGACAGGGGCAACGGCGATGTGACGACCCGTGCCACTATTCCTGAAGAGACAAGCTGTCCTGGCCGCTTTCTAGCCAAGGAAACCGGTGTCATCTGCGGGTTGCCTGTCCTGGTACGCACTTATGCACTGATCGATGAGCGCATCCGGGTGGACTGCCAGGTTACCG
>JAWSUP010000068.1:0-14200 GCA_033549405.1 Bacillota bacterium
ATCGAACAAATTGGCATCACGCATGGCCTCTGCGACGACCAGCGGACCTGACACCTTGATAATTCTGCCCTGACTTTTGCTTTTCATGGATAACTCCTCAATTGATTCTTATCATCATCATGCCTGTTCAGGGCATGCCTCAATTCTGTTCATCTTCCCGTTCAAAAAGGTCAATGCCGACCGCGCGCCTGACTGATTCCTTGATCTGGCGCATGCCCATGCCGGTGGATCCCTGCATGGACGGAATGGGAATGATGGCCGGAAGGCGAAGGTTGCGCAACGTTTTCAGGTATGCTTCATTCTTCTCTGCCAGTGATTCGGTAATAAAGATGACCGCATAGCGCGCCTGTATCAGCTGCTTGATGGCAGGAGCTGCATCGGCCGGGTCATCGATGGCCACCACAGTCATACCCACAGCCCGATAACCGATCACGCTGTCCCTGTCTCCCATTACGGCTACTTGATACATCTTATTTCACCTCCAGGGCAAATAACTGTCACGCATCAGATCGCGCGCCTGGGTTTTGGGTAAGCTGTTGCGCAGGCATGTCAATATGATCCGGATGTTTTTTATTTCCGTATGTCTGGCCATCACCCAGGCAAGCGGCACTTCAGGTCCGCTGATGATCCAGCGCGCGCTGCGGATGTGTTCCATCAGCAAATTGTCTGCCAGAAGTCCATAAGGGGTTGTCTGTCCCGGTTTCCCATAAACCCGGCATATTTCTGCAAGAGATGCATACGATGTTTTACTGTAAAAAGACACGATCGCATCTTCTGTTTCGCCATACAGATCCATCACCTGCTGCACCATGATCAGACCACCCGGCAGTAAGGCATTGCCAAGGATCTCCCGGCCGGACCGCATCGTGCGCGTCCGCAGCAGCATCTCCAGATTGATCAGATCGGTTTTGCGACACAGCCAACCCATCAAAAAATGGTTGCCGGTCGTTTCCGCCAGTTTGAATGCCTGACGCCAGGCAACCTGATCGAGCCAGGCGTCAACTGTGCTCATGTCATATTGGACCAGGTAGCGCCTGACAGCTTCGACAGCGGCTTGAAAAATCCACTCAGGCAATCCGTCAGACCTGTGTTCGGCGATCTGGTGATATAAAAAATCCGGATCGACCTGCGCTGGTTTCAAAGCCTGCAGGGCGGTTCTGCCAAATGGCGGTATCCCGCTCAATCCGCCAAAATCAGGCAGAATTGTCTCCTCTGTACCCACCTGGCTGTTGATGGCCGGCGTTTGCCTGGAAATTTTGTCGGCATCTGGTCCCGTGATCCAGAGCGTCAGCAGATGTTTCACGACAAGTTTAAGATTATGTGCGTCATGAAATATAATCAGCGCATCTGCATAGGCAGGATCCGGCATCATTTGCTGCAGCCAGCCAAGCGACCCTGCCAGTTCTGTCCCGAGGATTTCTTCCGGATTTTTTCCCGAAGGATAGTTGCATTCACCCAGGATCCGGCTGATCTCTTCAGGTTCACTGGCATCCAGAAGCCTGTTCAGGCGAGCCTGATCAAGCAGATGCAGTTCCATGGCTTTGACCAGACCGCTTATAAAAAGATAGCGGTCATGCTGCGACGCTGATTCTTGCCCAGGCTCGCCTGTGTTACTATATGCGCATAACGACTCGGTCACAGGCATCATTGATTCCCCACATACTTCTCAGCAGTCTGGCCGGCATTGCTCTTCTCAAACAGGATAGATGCAGTCAGACTGACCATCTCGGCATGTTTGTCCTTGAACAAGGTTTCGTAGGTTAAATTTTCTTCGATCAGACCGCTGCGGATGATCAGACCGCCGGCAAAAAGGCCAGGTTGTTCCGACAGCACCAAATTGACATCAGGTTCCTCAATCAGCTGTAGGCCAATCGGTTGATCCGCGGCGCACAAAACCAGAGAACCCTCTGACAGACGCGCCCGGTGAATCAGTTGTCTGTAAAGCGCCACTTTTTCCGCCTTCGGCATATGGCACAGCTTTTCCATGGCCTGTTCTAGAACCTGCTCAATCAGTTCCTGTCGGGCAGCCAGCAGCGTTTTGCGCCGGTCAAGTCCGGCCATGCTCTGCGCGCGGTTGACGATAGCACCAGCCAGTGCAGCACCAGCTTCCTGAGCTGTAGACACGATTCGCCTGCAGGTTTCCTGGTTCTGTTTCAGCAGTTCGTTTTCCGTCTTATCCGATTCGCGGTCAAGCTTCGACGCTTCTTCACGCGCATCGGCCATAATCCTCAAGATAATGGCATCTAAACCTTCCAAGGCACTACTCCTCTCCGGTCAGGGATCTGCAGACCCTGAGGGCATGCAGTTACTGTTAGCATATGGTGTCAACCAATACGGAAGACTGCCAGAACAGACGCCAGCAAAGCAAGAATCGCATAGGTTTCGACCATGGCAGCCATGACAAGGGCTTTGGACTGCTCTTCAGGACGTTTGGCAACCAGGGCGACGCCGCCTTCTGAAACACGTCCCTGGTAAACCGCTGAGTAATAACCCACCACTGCAATCGGCAAAATGGCCACCAGGTAAGCCATCCCGGTCTGCCAGGTGATAACTGGTGTTTGATCGCCGAAAAGCCCTGCCCGCTGCAACACCAAAAACCACGTCAGCAGACCATAGATCCCCTGCGTTCCCGGCAAAGCCTGCAGGATCAGCAGTTTGCCGAACTTGCCCGGATCTTCCGCCAGGACGCCGGTCGCCATGGCACCGACGCGGCCAACACCTTTTGCTGACCCGATACCGGGCAGCAAAGCGGCAAATGCGCCTGCCAAAAGAGTCAGAACCAACCCGAGATTTTCAAGAAATGTCATTCATTTATCCTCCTGGTCTTTCATTGACCAATTTAATACAACGATCGTCCCGTCAGGTATCCAGCTGTGTGCGGACAATGTCAACGTAACGGGTCTTGATTTTCAGCGGATTCCACAGACGGCCACCGCCATCATAGAATTTGCCAAAGAACTCCACATAATGGAGACGACTGGTGTGGACATAGGCGGACAAGCTCGACAAGGCCAGATTCAGGCCATGTCCGAGGATGGCCACCAGCACGTAAAACAGAAATCCAGTGATGGAAGGACCACCCATAAACCCAAGCAGGTTGACCACCATGGCGATGACGCTGGTGGCAAGGACCAGGGCGAGGATTCGCGTGTATGACAAAATATCACTGACGTAGCTGGTTATGTTATACAGGGACAGGAGGCCTTTGACAAGGCGCATGAACGGATTTCTGGCATCGCGACCGCCAAAGAGCACAAGCACAGCTGCACCGGCGAGGGCCATGAACTGCCCCGCCTGCCCGCCGATGCCGCCGACCATCAGGCCGGCGCCTGCTATAATTAAATACCATGGGAAAACATCGAGAACAGCGTCCTTGCCGCGGCCGGTTAAAAACAGGATCCAGGCTTTTGCGCCCATCCCGGCAAACAAGTGGACGACACCGAACAACATGCTCCAGATCATCAGCTTCGTGGCATCGTCCATCGGATTAAACCAGAGCGGTTTGAGCACCAGGCGGTTTTGTGATAAAACAGCGATCATATCACCGAAAAAGCTGCCAAACACAATCCCCCAGATAATGGATGAGATGCCGCATAAAAACAGCATGCGGACCAGGCGCCCCATCTCCCCCCTGCTCTTGACCTTGAAAATCAGCAGGGCACACAGTCCGGACAACAAAAGGCCATAACCGATATCGCTGAGCATCATGCCAAAAAAGAAAAAGAAAAACGGCGCCAGAAGCGGTGTCGGATCCTTTTCCCTGGTCGACGGCGGACTGAACATCTCGACAATCACTTCATATGGTTTGACCAGGCGATGGTTACGCAGCAAAACCGGGTAATCCTCATCCTTGCCGGCCGGTGTATACTCAACCGCGACCAGATACCGGCTCTTCAAACCTTTTTCGATCGAATGCGTCAAATGCGACGGCACCCAGCCTTGCAGCCAGAAGGTGTTTCGGCTGGTCGGCAACGCATTGGCGGCCTCCTGGCGATCGTGGTGGATCAGTATAAAATCATGTAAAAGCTCCAGGTCCGCTCCTGCTTCGGCCAGTTCGATGCTGGACGCTTCCAGCTTTTCCGCTTCCTGCTGCATGGCGGTGATGCCTGATGCCAGGCGCTCAAGCTGGGCTGCCGGCGTTCCCGGCGTATCGATTTCCGGCAGTGCCTTAAAACCGGCCTTGCGCAGAACACTGAAAGCCAGATCAGCTTTCGTCCGCAAAGCGGCAACGGCACAGCGCAGACCGCCTTCATCCTCGGACAGTACCTGCACGAGGCTCTCCGGCACTTCATGCCGTAACTGTTCTTCAAGCTTGTTCAAGGTTTCCGGCGTGTCAATGCTGCCAAGATAAATCTGCACAAACTCGGTACCCTGCTGAGCAAGATCAAGATCCAGCATAGCCCAGGGGCTTAAAAGCGCCTGAAGTGTTTTATGCCGGTTGATCTGCATACGCAGCTCGCCGAGCCGGACTTTGTTCTGTTCCAGTTGGGAGACGACTTCGATGAGTTCTTTTTCGCGATCAGCGATTTTCATCAGGGCCGCCGTGTCAACCTGGCGACGACCGGAAAACATTTTTTTCTTGACAGGATGCAGTCGATTGGCTGTCTCAATGGCAAGTTCGAGTCGGGACAGCAGGCTGACAGCACTCTGACGATCATCTTTATCTGGATTTGTCGATGTGCTGGCACCATCTTCTTCTATGGCTCTGTCTGCAGCTTCGGGGACCTGTTCGATCAGCTCAACAGCACCCAGGCGCATCAGGGTCTCCATGATGGCATCACGCTGTTCGCGCAGGCCGATCACGGTCATTTTGTCCATTTTAACGATCGGCACTGTCGCTCACAATCCTTTCTGCAACCAGACGTGCCGCCTGATCCAGTTTATCTGCAGACTGCTCTTTCAAACTGTCGATTTCTACCTGTACCCCTTGGGCGGCTTTGGCACGGATGTCTGCCGCTTCCTGTTCAGCCAGGCGTATCAGTTCCTTTTGCTCACGCACCGCCTCAGCCTGCGCTTCAGCGATCAAGGCTGCAGCCTTGACTTTTGCATCCTCTATCTTTTTCCTGGCATTCGCATGTGCTGTGGCGACCATCTGGGCCGCTTCGCGCTCCGTCTGCCTGATCCGGGCGAGAAAATCCTGTTCTGCCATAATATGCCTCCTGCAAACCGGCCGGATCGATGGTCCATGAATCCTGTTCATTTTTAACGATCGCCCGTCTGGCTATTATACCAAGATGAACCTGGATTGCCAAGGTGATCAAATCACGGTTCGATCGCCAGCATGCGGTGCGGCAGGATCCGCAGAAGGAGGGTAAGTACGGCCAGGGACAGCACCAGGGAGCCCGCTCCAATCAGCAGAACGGTTAAGGTCAGAGGCAATTGCCAGACAATGGCCGGTACGGCGAAAAGAGCGGCAAAAACCAGGGATATGGCCATGCCGTAGAGCACGTTGAGATTCTGCTTGACGGCCTTTTGTTCATTGTCCCAGTTGAGTTTGGGCCAGTACAGTTCGAAGATGATACCGCTCAGATTTGGCAGGATGACACCGCCCGGCAGGACGGCAAGCAAAGCCAGGATCAGCCAGACCGGCGGCTGCAGCAGAATGATGAAAATAATGAGCGGCAGCAATGTACCGATAACGCCAATCAGTGCCCCGACTGAAATTTTCGCCAAAATTTGTTTCTTCCAGGCCATGGGAATGATCTTCATGATATAAAAGACCTTACCCTCGCGTGACAGCGCGCTCGACGCAATTCCGTTGGTCCCGGATATAAAGCAGGCCACACCAAAATAACCGGCGACGGCTATGGCTGCACCGCGGCCGTCCTGGGCAAAGAGCGCCAGCCGGACTGCCGGGATCAATTCTGCCAGTCCCTGTTCCGCCGCGCCGCTGAGAAAAGGGATCAGGATAAAGATCGGCCAGAGAAAACTCACCAGGATATTGTTCATGAAAAAGATCGGCGTCCTGAGCAGGATGCGCAGATCTTTGCGCCAATAGGTCCAAAAAGCGGATCCGCCCTTGCCTGCTGTCTGAAGCTGCGCGACATTGAGGCGTCTGCGTTTTGCTGCCGAAGCCTGGATGCCGATGACGCCCGGGAAATAGAGTACACCTGCCAGCCGGAGCGTCACAAAAAGGGCTGCCGCAGATATTAACAACAGCAAACCGGCCTGGGCCGACTGCTGCAGGAGTGACACACTCGTCAATGATCCGACAGCGAAGTTTGCGCCGGGAAAGATGGTTGTCGTCAGTCGGGCAACAGAATCGGTTCCTGAACTGATGATCCGCGTCAAGTCAGCTTCGCTGAATGAAGTCATGGACTGGGTGCCAAAGACAAAAGCGAGAGCCAGCCCCATCGCCAGGAGCCCGGATATCAGGTTGAACCGGTCTTTGTTGCGGGCCAGCGGCGTAAAACGTAAAATCAGCATGACAATTACAGACGCCAGGCAGAGGGGCATGACCGGTATAAGAATGACAGTCCAGACCATGAACAGGTAATAAGCCGGTCCGGAACCGCTGCGAACGCCGTAGACAATCAACGGTGGCAGAATCAACACAAAGAGGTAAAGGTACTCCCAGGCTGCCGTCACCAATAGCTTAGCCCCGATGATGTCGCCTGCTGGAAGAGGCAGCGGCAGAAGCCTTTCGACATCGCCCGAATAATAGAAAATGCTGATCACATACAAGATACCGAAGAGAAAAACCAGGATCGTGCCGATACTGATGTACAGGCCGATCAACAGCTCCTGCAAGCCGGCGGGCGCCAGCAGATCGTACAGGGCGATCGAACTGCCTGCCATGATGGCGACCATGTAGATGGCGACAAAAGCAAACAGCAAAAGGCTGCCCGCTCTGCCGCGCTTTTTACGCTGACTGCTGTCGCTGCCCAGGCTGCCCATACCGCCGCCCCTGAATAGCACATAAGCAAGCCGAAACAGGTTCTTCACGGCAGATCACCCGCCGTTTCCGCCTGCCCAACCAATTCCAGGAACATCGACTCGAGTGAGCCGTTCTTGCGGAACTGGGTTTGCATATCGCCGATCGTCCCGCAATAGAGAATGCGCCCCCGGTCAATGACCGCAACGCGGTCACAGATTTTTTCCGCGACATCCAGCACGTGGGTCGAGAAGAACACCGTCTTGCCGCTGTTCGCCTGCTCTCTCATCATCTCCTTAAGGACAAAGGATGAGCGCGGGTCGAGGCCGGTCATCGGTTCATCGAGGATCCACAGGTCGGGATTATGCAGCAGGGCGCCGATGATCATGAGTTTCTGGCGCATGCCATGCGAATAGCTCTGGATCCGGTCGGTCAACGCTTCATCCAGGCTGAAACGCTCTGCAAGCGACCGGATCCGTTCAGTACGGACATCTGTCGGCACCTGGTACAGGTCGCCCATGAAGCGCAGATACTCGATGGCCTTGAGCCGCGGGAAAATATTCGGATCGTCCGGCACGAAACCGAAGGACCGTTTGGCAGCCAGCGGGTCACGGCGGATATCATGTCCGTTGATCCTGATATCGCCGCTGTCCGACGTCAGTATTCCGGTCATCATCTTGATGGTTGTCGTCTTGCCGGCGCCGTTTGGTCCCAGAAAACCAAAAATCTCTCCAGGATTGACAACCAGATCGATCGCATCGACCGCCTTGATCCGGCCGCCATAGCTCTTGCTGACTTTCTCCAATTTAATCACAATCTGAACCCCCTTTGGTTATGTCATTTCAAATCAATGCTCTTGTTACGGCTGGTCAGGGCCTGACCTCGCCGTACCAGCCTAAAAGGCGCAAGAATGGCATCTCACAAGCCAATTGGTACAAAGTCGCCAGCGCGCGCTGCAGATCTTGCCTGCGGCACTCGAAATCGAGATAGAAAATATAAGCCCATGGATTGTCGATATCAGGACGCGACTGGATTTTGCTCAGATTGAGGCCGCTGTCACTGAAAATGGCCAGAGTTGAAGCCAGTGCGCCAATCGTGTGCGGCAGCTTGATGATCAAGCTGATGCGTTCAGCATCAGGGGTGACGACAAATTCCCGTCCAACCACGATGAAACGGGTCTGGTTGCCGCTGGTGTCATTGATGTCGGATCCCAGTATTGCAAGGCCGGTTGCCTGTGCTGCTGTCAGCGAAGCAATGGCAGCCAGGCTGCAGTCACCGCTGCCGGCGACTTGCTCCGCAGCATATGCGGTGTTGAGCGTCTCGCGGACAGACCAACCTTTCCGACGGATGAAGTCGGAACACTGTGCCAGAGCCTGTGGATGCGACAGAACCGTTTCAATTGACTCGGTCGACGACCCCGGCAATGCCAGCAGGTGATGCCGGATCGGTAATGAAAGTGACCGCCAAATGTAAAGCTGATCCTTAAGTAGAAGCGCGTATACATCATCGACTGTTCCTGCCGTGCTGTTTTCCAGCGGCAGCACAGCCACATCAGCTGTCTTGTCCCTGACCCGGTCGCAGGCTTCGGCAAAAGTTGCGGCACGGATGGGTGTCGCATCAGGAAAGAGGATCGCCCCCGCTTGCTCCGAGTAGGCTCCGGCCGATCCCTGCGTTATAACGCGGCGGACATCCGGCCAGACCGGTAGCGTCTCGCGCAGCAGCCGGCCTGGATCAAAATCGGCGCCTGCCTCAATCAGGTCTTCATACTGGACACTGCGGGACAGGCGCATCAAGCTGCGCAGAAAACTGTCAGCCCGGCGGGCCTGGCGCTTGTCCACCTTACGCAGAGCCCGCTCGATATTCTCCTGTTCGCGAGCGGGAACGAAAATTGACGCACAGGAGTCCTTTTTCACATGTGCAATCCTGTGAGCGAGTGCCATGCGCTCATTGAACAAGTGAATCAGGTCACGGTCGATCGCATCGATTGATTGGCGCAGACCATTCAGATCATCTGGATTCTTTGTCTCTTCAGGTTTCATGATCAGTTCCTTTCAGGTGCATACACAGTTTCTCAGTCGCGACCCGATAGCTGTCCAGCCCGAGTCCGACGACCTGGTCGATGCAGACATCGTGGATCACGGAGATGCGGCGAAATGGCTCACGTTTATAGATGTCAGATATGTGAACTTCAACTGCCGGCAAAGCAGTCAGCTCGATGGCGTCGCGCAGCGCATAACTGGTATGCGTCCAGGCGCCGGCATTAATCAGGATGCCGTCATAGCGTCCGATGGCATTGTGTATCCGGTCGATCATGGCCCCTTCGTGATTGGTCTGGAAGCAGTCAACATCACAACCCCAGCCGGCGGCCGTTTCCCGGGTCAGCTCTTCGACCGTTGCCAGGGTGAAGGTGCCATACTGGCGCGGATCACGGCGCCCCAGCATGTTCAAATTGGGTCCGTTAAGCAGCAAAAGACTCTTCCGGCAGGATGGATCAGTCATGGTCAAGCACCTCTTTGTCGAGCAACAGATCCAGGGCAAAGACGGCCGCAGCCGCCTCGATGACCGGTGTGACCCGGGGCACGATGCAGGGGTCGTGCCGGCCGCGCACCGCCAATTCATCATCCTGTCCGGTAGCCAGATTGATCGTGTGCTGCGTCATGGCGATCGAAGCCGGCGGTTTGACCGCCACCCTGAAGACGATGGGCATGCCATTGCTGATGCCGCCGAGGATGCCGCCGCTGTGGTTGCTCCGGAAATCTATAGCGCCATCTTTCATATAGGGGGCGTCGTTATGTTGTGAACCGCGCATGCGGGTTGCCGCAAAACCGGCGCCAAATTCAACACCTTTGACTGCAGGGATGCCATAGAGCAAACCGGCCAGCCGTGACTCGATTCCGGCGAACATCGGGTCGCCCAGACCGGCAGGCAGACTGTAGATGATCCCTTCGACGATACCGCCGACCGAATCGTCGGCCTCTGCTGCCGCCATAACCGCTTCGATCATCTGCGAGCCGGCGACGTCGTCCAGAACAGGAAAAGCCTTGGCGGCAAGGTTTTCCAGCTGACCAGGGTCCATTGAAAGCGGATTGAACTTCAGGTCAGGGATTCCGGCGATTTCCGCGATGTGCGCTGCTACAGTCACACCTTTGACAGCAAGGATCTGGCTGCAGACCGCACCGGCGAATGCCAGAGGCGCTGTCAGACGGCCGGAAAAATGTCCGCTCCCCCTTGGGTCCTGATAGCCGCGATAGCGATATTCTGCCGTCAGGTCGGCATGCCCGGGGCGCGGTTTCATTTTCAGCTCGGTATAGTCGGATGAGCGTGTGTCGGTATTGCGGATGATGGCACAAAGCGGTGCACCGCTTGTCCGGCCGCGATAGAGTCCGGATAATATTTCCGATGAGTCAGCTTCCTTGCGGGCGGTGGACCATGGCGTAAGGCCAGGCGCACGGCGTCTGGCAAAAGCCGCGATCACAGATTCATCAATGGCGAATCCCGGCGGCAGACCGTCCATGACGACACCGATGGCCGGACCATGTGATTCACCAAACAAGCTTATTTTCAGATTTTTCCCCCAGATCGAGCTCATGGATGTCACCTCCTAAACGGCTGAACTCATGAAAAAATGTCGGGTATGATTTTCGGACCGCCTCGGCATGCTTGAGCAGGACGCCGTCACGGGTGAACAGCGCGGCGATGGCGACGGCCATAGCGATGCGATGGTCGCTCCAGGAATCGACAGTACCGCCGGTCAGACCGCCGGTTCGGCGCGACTTGCCGGCGCCACGGATCAGCAGTCCGTCTTCTGTCACCTCGATATCTGCGCCGATCTCCCACAGCGCTTGCTGTGTTGTTACCAGCCGATCGCTCTCCTTATGACGTAAACGGCCGGCATGAACGAAGTGGGTCACCAGCGGCATCAACGCCGCGGCGACGGCCAGGATCGGCACGAGATCAGGAATCTGGGCAACGTCGATCGTCACAGTCGAACCTTCAGTAGACTCAGTCAGCAGGCGCAATAGCGCAACGATCGCCTTATCCCCCTGGGCGGTCTGGTCGGGCAAACCTGTGACGTTAAGGTCACAACCGCCATAGGCAGCCGTCAACCAGAACGCAGCCTGCGAATAGTCTTTGTCTATAGTGATGGCCGTCGGCCGGTAGATCTGCGGAGCCAGAACGTGGAAGCCATCCGGCGTCTGGTCGATCCGGATGCCAAATCGTGCGAGTGTGCCGATCGTCATGTCGACATAAGGCGCTGACTCCAGCGGCGTGGTCAGGCGGATATCGGAAGGGCCGGACAGCAGAGGCAAGGCGAACAGAAGGCCGGAGACATACTGGGAGCTGATATTGCCCGGAACCTGGTAAAGGCCTGGACGCAGGCGGCCGGTCAAGGTCAGCGGCAGGAAAGCGTCAGGGGCGGACGTAAGGGTCAGTCCGGCTGCGGTCAGAATGTCCCTGTATTCACCGAGCGGGCGTTGCGGCAATCGGCCGTGACCAGTAAATGTGACAGGAGCTGATCCAACAGACGACAGGGCGCCGGCGACCGGGAGCAAAAGCCGCAAAGTGGTGCCCGATTCACCGCAATCCAGCAAGGGCCGGGCGTCAGTCAGCGCGTCCAGGCAGGCCTTTGTCGCCTGCAGATCTTCAGACAGCGGTTCGGGCAGGCCCGATACCAGATGTCGGCTATGGCACAAACTGGCCGCGATAAGAGCGCGGTGGGCTTCACTTTTTGATGGCGGCGGCGTAACAGACCCACTGAGACGCCCCGGACCGATCCATATGTCAGACACGGTTCCAGACCTCCCGCAGCACCTGTTCGAGCTGCTCCGGTTCCATCGGATAAACAAACGCTTCTCCCGGTCTGCGCAGCAGCACGAAATGAATGCGGTTACCGAGGCGCTTTTTATCACTGCGAATAGCAAGGAGCAGATCGTCTGCGGGAACATCGGCCTGCACCGGCAACTGGTATGCTTCAAGCAGACGGCTGATGACAGCTGAGGTTCCCGATTCAGTCTGACCGATTTTCTCGCCGATGGCGGCTGCCGCGACCATACCGGCTGCAACGGCTTCACCATGGCTGTATCGTTCATAGCCGGTTACTTTTTCGATGGCATGGCCGACCGTATGGCCAAAATTGAGCAACATGCGCTCACCGCTGTCTTTTTCATCTTGGGCGACAATCGTGATTTTGCTGCGGACACACCGCTCCAGAACCCACTCCAGGTCATATGTCTTTTGCTCGATCTGATCGAGCAGAGGCAGGTCACCGATAAGCCCATATTTGATAACTTCCGCCAGCCCCTCTGCCATGCGTCGCCGCGGCAATGAATGCAGCACGGCCGGATCCATCACAACTGCGCGCGGCTGGTAGAAAGCGCCGATCAGGTTCTTGCCTTCCGGCAGGTCGATCCCCGTTTTGCCGCCGATCGACGAATCGACCTGGGCCAGCAGTGTTGTCGGCACCTGGATCAGCGGTACCCCCCGCAGCCAAGTGGCGGCTGCAAATCCGGCCAGATCGCCCATGACACCGCCGCCGAGAGCAATAACCGGATCGATGCGGCTGAGTCCGTGTCTGTGAAAAACCGCATACAGTAAGGCCAGACTGGCAGGCGTCTTGCTGGTTTCGCCGGCCGGAAATACGATGGCCTCCCAGTCGAATCCGGCAGACTGCAGCGCCGTTTGCGCACGTTCCAGATACAGCGGCGCCACTTGGTCATCCGTCACGACGACGCACTTGCGGCCGCGGCAATTGGCTGCTGCGATCTCTCCGAGCTGATCCAGAGCACCTTGTCGAATCACGACAGGATAATCACTATTGGCTGTACGGGCGATAAGTTCAGGCATGGTTGCACCTCCTGCGCTTTGGGGCTGTTGTGAAATGGCCTGCTCTCAGATGCTGAAGCGGACTGCTTAGATTGCACGGCCGATAGCAGTGGCAATCGGTCGTAATCCCGAGACCAGCCCGGCAAATGCTTCCGGTGTCAGTGACTGCTGGCCGTCTGAAAGCGCGTGGACCGGATCGTTGTGCACTTCGATGATCAGACCATCGGCACCGGCGGCAACCGCCGCTCTGGCCAGTGGTTCGACCAGAAAAGCGAGTCCGGATGCGTGACTCGGATCGACAAAGACCGGCAGATGGGTGCGGCTCTTCAGCACCGGAACAGCACTGATATCAAGCGTGTTGCGCGTGCTTGTCTCGAAAGTCCGGATGCCGCGCTCACACAAAATAACATCGGCGTTGCCGCCGCTCATGATATATTCCGCCGACATCAGGAGTTCATCGATCGTGTTGGCAAAACCGCGCTTAAGCAAGATGGGGCGCTTGATCCGGCCAAGCTCTTTGAGCAGTTCGAAATTCTGCATGTTGCGCGTCCCGACCTGGATGATGTCGACAAACTCGAGAAACAATTCAAGCTGCGCCGGGTTGGTGATCTCAGATACAACGGGCAGTCCGGTTGCCAGTCTCGCCCTTTTCATGTACATCAGGCCTTCTGCTTTAAGGCCCTGGAACGAATACGGTGATGTCCTCGGCTTGAAGGCGCCGCCCCTGAGCATAACAGCTCCGGATGCCTTCACCTGCTCGGCAATTCCGCAGATCTGTGCCTCTGTCTCGACAGAACAAGGACCGGCTATGATGCAGATACGATCTGTGCCGATTGTGACATCGCCGACCTTGATGACGGTATTATCCGGGTGGAATTTACGGTTTGCCCGTTTGTAGGGTTCCTGGACCTTCATGACACGGTCGACCGCTTCCTGGATCTCCAGTGTCTCAATCGGTATGCCAGATGTATCACCTACCAGACCGATGATGGTCATGCTGCTGCCAAAGATCGGGCTGGTCTGAACGCCAAATGAAGCGGTGAGCCAGTCGCACAGCGCGTCCACGCGCTCTTTGGGTATGCCCTGCTTTAAAACCAATATCATAGTGATCCCTCCAGGCCTAAATTTTCTCTGATTGTCATGACCACTTCGCCGGGCGATCCTTCTGCATCCACTGCCAGGTCGGCAATCGCCAAATAGCGCGGCCGGCGCAATCGGTACAGATTCTCCCAGTTATCGCTTTTACCTGCCAGCATGGGGCGACCCTGCCCGCTGCCGACACGTTCACAGACCGTATCCATGGTGACATCGAGGAAGACGACCAGAGTGGCTGTGCCTGCGAGCACCTGATCCACATCTTCGCCGACCAGTGCCCCGCCACCCGTTGCCAGAACCAGACTATCTTGCCTGTCCAGAACTTCTTGCAGCAGCCGGCGTTCCAGAACACGAAAGGCGGCCTCACCAACAGTGGCAAAAAGGTCCGGTATTGATCGGCCGGCCTGC
>JAWSUP010000069.1:0-14107 GCA_033549405.1 Bacillota bacterium
GCTGGACAACCGTGCACAACTACATCGACCTGACCGCCATGATCCTGCGCAAAGGCGCCATTTCCGCCCGGGCCGGCGAACGGGTCCTGATCCCGATCAACATGCGTGACGGCAGCCTGATCTGCCTGGGCAAAGGCAATAAGGGCTGGAACGAATCGGCACCACACGGTGCCGGGCGCTTGATGAGCAGGACGAAGGCTAAAAAAGTCATCTCCCTTGAGCAGTATCGCCAGTCCATGACCGGGATCTATTCCAGCACGATAAGCCGGGAGACGCTGGACGAGGCTGCGTTTGCTTATAAACCGCTCGCAGAAATCCTGGAAAACATCGCAGACACCGTCCACGTCATCAAGCAAATCAAGCCCATCTACAATTTCAAAGCTGCGGAATGAGCTGCGGAATGCTGTACAGAATAAGTTACGAAATTGATATGAATCAGTCGTCGGGTACGATTCAGCCATTTTGAGAGGTGCAATATGATCTATCGGACTTTAGGAAAAACCGGCCTTGAAGTCAGTCTTATTTCGCTGGGCAGCGGCGGACACAGCAGAATCGGCCTTTCAACAGGCAGAACCACAGCTGAGAGTGTCGCTGTCGTCAGGTATGCTCTGGAGCAGGGCATCAATCTGATTGACAGTTCCGAAATCTATGGAACTGAAGAACTTGTCGGCAGGGCTCTCTCCGGCTGGTCCCGGTATAAAATCATCCTGTCGACAAAAGGCTCTGTAACCCGCGATGACAAGCTGAAGACAGCAAGGCAGCTGGAAGAAGGCCTGGAAAGCAGCTTGAGGCGGCTGCAGACCGACTATATAGATATCTATCACCTGCATGCCGTCAGGCATACGGACTATGACTATGTGTTTCACGAACTGGTTCCAGCGATGCAGAAAATGAAGCGGCAAGGGAAAATCCACTCCATCGGCATAACGGAAGCATTCGCTTCGGATACGACACATAAAACATTGCAGTTAGCCGTCAAGGATGATTGCTGGGACGTGATGATGGTCGGATTCAATCTGCTCAACCAGTCAGCCAGGACCCGAGTCATCGAGCCTGCCATGGAGAAAAACATCGGCATTCTGGATATGTTTGCCGTTCGCAAGGCATTGATTAATGCACAGAACCTGGCTGCTCAATTGTCATGGTTGATTGACAAAGGTTTGATTGATCCAGACAGTTTTGACATTAAACACCCGCTCGCTGATGTTCTGGCCAGCAGTGGCTGCCACAGTTTGACTGAGCTGGCCTACCGCTTTTGCTGCAGTGAACCGGGCATCCATTCCATTCTCAGCGGAACCGGCAATATAGATCATCTTAAAGTCAACATTCGCGACATCGCCAGGGGGCCGCTGCCTGAGGCTGCCAGGGATAAACTGATTGCCCTGTTTGCCCGCGTGGACTGCATCTCAGGTCAGTAACAGTGTTCTGTCAGATTTCCGGCTGACCGATACCGAGCAAGAGTTGCTGCATGCGTGCAGACGCCTGGCTTTCCTGCCCCTTTGCTTCCGCCAGGCGCCGGTCGAGTTCTCTTTCAATCTGGCGGAGTTTTCCCTTAATGTGGTGGACGGAATCAATATCGTCACGCACCCGGTCACGCACCGAGAGATCCGTGAAGATATTGTCAAAAAAGAAATCCAGAGCACGTGTGCCGCTGCTGTACTCATTGAGCGAAAACGAAGCATCCATCCTGATGTCTGCCAGTTCTGTCCGCAGATCGCGCAGCTGTGCCTTCAGCCGGCCCATCAACTCACTGACAGCATCCAGGTGGTTATACTTGGCAACATGTGAGATGATACCGCCGCGCGACCAGACATCGAAGGTACTCCAGCCTTCCGCAGAATTGAGCCGGTCCAGCATGGCGTCGGCCGTCGCTCCCGCCTTGCCGGCGATTGACCTGGCTTCATTGATCTCGGTTATCTGCCCCCGGTTTTCATGCTGCTGCCGTTCCAGAACTCGCCAGGTTTCTGCAGATTCACTGCTGTCATTTTCCCGGATCCAGCTTTTTCTGGCTGTCAACCCTTCGTTCCAGGACCTTTCGTCCTGTTGGGCGGCCATGATCTGCTTTTCCTGTTCAGCCAGTGATTGCTGCAGGTACTGCCGCTCTTCGATCAGATCATCATAACGATGCCGGGCGGCGACCAGTTCGGCTTCTTCCTTCTGGCGGCGCTCATCCATTTTGCGGCTGAGGCCGAGGATATAGTTGCCGAGTGTCTTATTCTCAAGCCGGTCGACATCGGCCTGTTCTGCGGCCAGGATCTTTTCCTGCCCGACGATCTGACCGCTGATTTCCTGCAGCCGCCTGCGTAAATGATCCGACCGGCGCTTCAGGATCGGCAACTGGTCTATCTTCTGCTTATATGCCATCATCTGTTCAATATCGGGATACGATATGTCCATTTACGCTGTCCTCCATTATTTCATCATCGGCTCTGCTTCATAATCAAAACCATGGAACATCATAGCGCAAGTGTCCTGATCCGTCAAAATCATAATCGCCCAATAAATAATGCTGCTGAAAACATAGTCGTCGCCTGACAAATAAACGCTGTTGTATGATCTCCCGCTCCGCCGAGTGGAAAAGCTGTATAATGAATTAACGATCTTGCGTTGCCGACCGGCAGCGCCTGCGGAGGTGCTTATGAATATCTATGTCATGGTTGATGCCGAAGGATTAAGCGGCATTCATCTCAAAGAGCAAGTCATGTCGGATGGCCGTCTTTTCCAGGAGTTCCGCCAGGCAATGACGGATGAGATCAACGCCTGCGTCGCCGGACTCAAGGCAGGCGGCGCCGGCCGCGTCATGGTCCGGGATGCCCATGCTTCCGGCAACAATGTCCTCTGGTCCCAACTGAGCGATGATGCAGACGGCTACATCATGGGAGACAGCGACGGGGTACGCATGCCCGGACTGGACGACTACGATGCGGTTGTGCTCCTCGGTTACCATGCCATGGCCGGAACGCACCATGCTGTGTTGGAACACACCATGTCGTCACGGGCCTGGCAGAACTGCTGGATCAACGGCAGCCAAGGTGGTGAAGTTGCCATTGATGCGGCCATTGCCGGCGAACAAGGCAAACCGGTCATCCTGGTGACGGGCGACGACAAGGTCTGCGCCGAGGCCAAGGCCTGCCTGCCGGGCGTTATTACCGCTGTCGTCAAACAAGCCCTGTCTGTCGAAGGCGCTATTCACCTGCCCCGGGGAAAGGCCTATGAACTGATCCGGCAAAAATCAGCCGATGCGGTTTCTCGAGCGAAGAATACAGATCTCCAGCCGATGCGTGTCGAACACCCTGTGACGCTGCGCCTTGAGCTGGTCGAACGCGGCAAGGTGCCAAATCAGCTGGCGCGTCCCGATGTCCGGCAGATTGACGGCCGCACCTATGAAGTAACAGCAGAATCTGTCGAAGCGGCATTGTACCGACTCTGAATGTCGGCTATATAAAAAAATCACTGAACGTGTGAAGTAATCATCGCCGACCCGGCCGCCCTCCGGCCATGCCGACAGAGCCAAAGGTGGTTGTCACCTGGTTCAGCGTCAGGCTGGCAACCGGAACACCGCCCTGGACCGTTTCGCCGATAAGCAGGCCATCGACGATTTTATCTCCGGAATCACCTCCAGTATAGATGGTGACGGTATCGCCGTGTTTCAGATCAGGTGACGATACGACCAGGGACTGGATTGTCCTGATGGGAGAGAAAGCGATAATCGTGTCACCTGTGCTGTTTGTGACATGGATAACAGTCTCAGCCGGTATGACAGATGACAGATTGACCAGGATCGAGTGTTGCGATGAAGAGGCATCCGGCGCCTGGGCCATGCCGGCACTGCCTGAGGCAACCAGCAGCCCTCCTGTTATAGTGAATGTCCCGTCATAATCCAGTGCCCCGTTCATATCACTGGTCGGACCATAAACCAGTACTGTACCGCCTGTCATGAGAATGGTGCCATTGACATCGATGCCATCACCCTGGCCATCCGCGATGATGCTGCCGCCATGGATTTCCAGACGCTGTGCACTTGATTCCGACAAGCTGAAATTGTTCTGTCCCGGTCTGCCGTTCATGGCTGAGCCATCGACACCTCCGGCAATATTGATGGCATCGTCACTGGCTGTTATCCGGATATCTCCGTCATGAATATAGATGGCAGCGCTCTCGATCCCTTCATATGATCTGCCAATCGTGATGGAACCGCCAAAGATACTAATCATCGTATCGGCATGGATGCCGTCGTCACCGGAATTCAAAAGGAGAGTTCCGCCCCGGATCTCGATCAGGTTGTTGCTGTGTACGGCATCATCTGCCGCGTCGATCGTGATCGACCCGCTGTTGATGATGACCGCTGTTGCGGCTTTAAGACCTTTTGTGCTGACGGTTTCGTCGGCCTGTGCTGTTACTGAGCCCGGACGGCGCCAGTCTTGTGCACCTGCAGTGCTGTGGCTGACCGTTGCGCTGCCGCCACCAGTTGAAATGACGAGCGTCCCTCCGTAAATAAGAAGCTGCCCGGCGGCCTGGATACCGTCACGTCCGGCAGTGATTTCGATCAATCCACTCTCGAGTACAATATTGCCCATATCGGCTTCATTTGAGTTGCTCGAGCGAATACCATCTTCGTCGCTATCTATTTTCAGGTCGGCATTTTGGACTACGACACTGTCTCGGCCACGGATACCGTCTCCGGCGGATTGGATGGCGATCGTACCGCCGGTTATAACCAGGTCATCTTTGCAGTTGATGCCGTGACAGAAGGTTGTGACAACAGCAAGGTGTCCATCGCCAGTTATTGTCAGGTCTTCTTTGCTGTAAATAGCCGCATTGACCTCGTCTGTGTTATCTTCTGTTTCAACTTCTTCATCAGCATCTTCCGTTTCATCTACCGCGATACCATCGCCGACATCAAGAAGGGCTGGTCGTGCATCAGTGATCGTGTTTTCTGAAGCATCCGCCAGAATCAGGATCACCTTGTCTGCGCTTTGCACCTGCAAAGGCGCTGCTTTCATGCCAGTCAACATTATATCGTTCAAGACCAGACGAACAATAGCTTCTTTGTCCGCATTCACCAGAATCTGTCCGTCATTCAGAATACCGCTCAGCAGGTAAGTGCCGGCAGCAGTAATGGTGACGATACTGCCATTTACAGTTGCGCCATCGCCATCAATGGTAATCGCAGACTCCTGAAAAAGAATACCGGTCACCTGTGTTTCGTTCCAGCTGTCGTCAAGGTCTTCATCTTTAAGGTTAACGACCACAGACGATATGTCAGTTTCTGTTTTTATGCCACCAGCTTCTGTCGTGGCATTGCTTATTATCTGTGTTGAACCAGATGTCGCTTCACTTTCAGTCTCTGTTGGCAATGAGCTGCATGAGCTGGCCAGCAGCATGACAGCCAGTAGAATCGAAACTATTTGTATATATGACGCGGACTTCATTGTTCTACACTGGCCCGGTCTTTGTTTTCTCATGAGTAACACCTGCTTTCCTGTTTGCACTGCAGATCGGCAGTACGGATGCGGCTGTCGAGCTGTTTACAAAATCAGAATAGCATGGCTCTCTGAAAACTATGTGAAGAGCCTCTGATCTTTTTCACGCAAAAAAGATCAGATGATCATCTGATATTCACACAGGCCGAATAAGATAAGTGCAGGTTAAGAAAATGAAAGGAGTGATCTGTTTGGCTATTGAAGTATTCCAGCGCCAGGAGCAGAAGTATTTGCTGGATACCACGGTAATGCGATCTGTTCAAGCTGACCTGAGCCGTTACATGGTACCCGATGACTACAATAAGCAACAGGAAACCTACAGCATCGCCAATCTTTACTTCGATACCCCGGACAATGAATTGATCCGCAGATCATTGCAAAAACCGGTCTACAAGGAAAAACTCAGGCTGCGCGCCTATGGTATCCCTGCACTGGATGATATCGTCTTTATCGAAATCAAGAAAAAATACCGCGGCGTCGTCTCCAAGCGCCGCTGCCAGATCCGGCTGCATGACGCTTATGCCTTTGTTCAAAGCGGTGTAATACCGGACGATGATCCGATCCAGAACCGGCAGGTGATCTGCGAAATCGTCGCGATGCTGTCCCGTTATGACCTGCAGCCCAGCGTCTATATCGCTTATGAGCGCAGAGCCTTGTTCGATCCGGATGACCGCCGCCTGCGCGTGTCTTTCGATACAAACATCCGCTGTCGCCGGACAGACCTGCGCCTTGAGAACGGCCAATATGGCGCGAAACTGCTGCCGGATCAGATCTGGCTGATGGAAATCAAATCTGCCGGTTGCCTTCCGTTCTGGCTGGCCAGGGTCCTGTCGGACCATCGAGTTTTTTCGCGCAGTTTCTCCAAGTACGGTACAGAATTCAAGCTGCTCAGCCAGACATCTGGGACTGCTGAACCGATAGGTCTGCCGGTCATTCAGGCCTATGCCTGTGGATCCCTGACAGCAGCGACCAGCTGATCCGGCAGCAGGGTCTTCCTGATCCTTTTTCCTACACAGATGACAACAGAAAGGGACACATCCATGTTTGAGTCAATTTTCAGTGCAGCCGGCAATACCGGCTCAGATGCCATCCTGTCCGTCAGCAGCCTGCTGCTGGCGCTTCTGACAGCCTTCGCCGCCGGCGCCATGATCAGCCTGGTCTACCTGAAAACAGGCAAATCCGATCGTCCATCACAGGGATTCGCCCTGACGCTCTTTATCCTGCCAGCCATCCTGTCTATCATCATCATGCTGGTCGGCAGTAATATCGCCCGGGCTTTCAGCCTGGCGGGCGCTTTTTCCATCATCCGTTTCCGCAGCGCGCCCGGTGATCCCAAAGACATCGCCCAGGTGCTTCTGGCCCTGGCTGTGGGTCTGGCCTGCGGCATGGGGTATCTGCTGATTGCGATCCTCTTTTCCGTTATCTTCTGTATCATCCTTTTGCTTTTGAATGTGATCCATTTCGGCCAGATTAAAGTGACGGGCAAGCTGCTGAAGATAACTATCCCTGAAAACCTGAATTACGAGGACATATTTGATGAGATCCTGGACCGCTATACCGAAAGCCATCACCTGGAAAAAGTCAAGACAACAGATTTGGGCAGCCTATTTGAACTGACCTGGCTGATCACCGTGCGGCCTGGCGTGTCTGAAAAAGAATTTATCGACACCCTGCGCTGCCATAATGGCAACCTGAACATTTCGCTTTATGCTGCAGGTCCTGTCCTGGAGGCCTGATCTTCACACAAACAACCCTTTTCAAGTGCTTGTACACTTCCGGCACGAAGCGTCACTCAGGGGAACAGCTTTCGGCAAAAGGCTGTCGCTGAGACAACAGCCTGGTCAAGCTCAGCTTCTGTCGCTCCCCGGGACAGATCGCGCCAGACACGGATATCAGAGCCCACCTGCCCGCCCATGCGAACAAAAGGTTCCATGACGATCGAACCCTGGTAACTGATCTCCTTTAGGGCAGAAGCGATTTCCAGCCACGGCATGCGTCCCTCTCCCGGCGGTCTGCGGTTGGTTTCGCCGACATGAAAGTGACCGAGGCGGCTGCCGGCCATACGGATAGCGCCGTCAAACGAGTCCTCTTCGATGTTCATGTGGAATGTGTCAAGCATCACCTTGACATTGGGCAGATCGACTTCTTCCACAAACCGGACCGCTTCCTCCGCCGTGTTGATCAGATATCCCTCAAAACGGTTCAGCGCTTCCAGGCAATAATCGATACCCAGATCGCGAGCAACTTTTCCGACACGGCGAACATTGGCGACACTTCTGGCCCAGTCGCCGGGTTTGTCAATCGGACGCGTGTAATCGACCGGCCAATATGAGTAGATGCCGCCGCCGATCGTCCGGATATTCATGAAAGCCAGGGATTGCAGAAGATCCGTGTAAAAGGCGATGGCATGCTCCTGGACGGCAGGGTCGGGCGATGCCAGATTATGAGCTGCACTGGGTCCATGACCGGCTGTCAGCTGTACACCTCTGTCAGATGCCTCATCCCTCAGACTGGCCAGCTTATCATACGACATGTCCGGCAAAGGCGTGCAGGCGATCTCGAGGATGTCCAGCCCAAGATCGGCAATCTTGTTGATATAGCGGCTGTAGTCGGCCTGCCAGCGATCTTCCCAGTAAGCATAATAGATTCCTATTTTGGCCATGATCGTTGCTCCTCAGACTTTCAGGCGCCAGACCAGGTCGTTCAGCGCCAGTTTTTCGGCCAGCTCATCGACATCGATGCCTGCATGGATATAAACCAGCTCGATATCGAGCATCTGGGCCAATGCGCGCATGTGCTCGATCGTCAGGTCGTAGCTCATGATGGAATGATGCGCCCCTCCGGCCAGGATCCAGGCTTCGGATGCCTGCACCAGGTCCGGCAGCGGCTGCCACATGACACCGGCGACCGGCAGTTTCGGCATGGGGTTATCCGGTTTCATGGCATTGACGTCATTGACGATCATGCGGAAACGGTTGCCCATATCCACCAATGTGACCAGAATGGCAGGTCCGGTCTTGCCGTCGAACACGAGGCGAGCCGGATCAGCCTTGCCGCCGATGCCAAGGGGATGAACTTCGATGCGGGCTTTACCTTCAGCTATGCTCGGGCATACTTCGAGCATGTGGGCGCCCAGTACCTTTTCGTTGCCTATTTCCAGGTGGTATGTGTAATCCTCCATGAAGGACGTTCCACCGGGCAGTCCGGCACTCATTTTCTTCATGATGTTCAGGAGTCCCGCCATCTTCCAGTCACCTTCAGCGCCAAAACCGTAACCGCCGTCCATCAGGTTCTGCACGGCCAGACCCGGTAGCTGCTCCAGGCCGACCAGGTTCTCAAACGTCGTGGTAAAACCGCCAAAGCCACCGGATAACAAAAAACGCTCCAGGGCTACTTCGATCCTGGCCTGGTAGCGGACCGCATCCAGCTGGTCTGTCGCCAGTTCATATTTCCGAGTATAGGCGGCCATTTTCTCATCGACATCAGCGGGTGTCACAGTCTGAAGATAGTCTGCCAGTTCTCCCAGGCTGTAGCCGTTGACGCTCCAGCCAAGGCGCATTTGAGCTTCGACCTTGTCGCCTTCTGTCACAGCCACTTCACGCATGTTGTCGCCGAAGCGGGCGATCTTGAGCCGCTTTCCTTCTGCATAGCCGATGGCTGCCCTTGCCCAGGCACCGATCCGCCGCACTGTTTTTTCATCCTGCCAGTATCCCGCTATAACCTTGCGGTTCTTACGCAGCCTGGTCAAGATGAAGCCATGCTCGCGGTCACCGTGGGCAGACTGGTTCAGATTCATAAAATCCATGTCGATCGTATCCCAGGGTATCTCACGGTTAAACTGAGTATTCAGATGCAAGAGTGGCTTCCCCAGAAGGCTGAGGCCGGCAATCCACATTTTCGACGGGGAAAACGTATGCATCCACGTGATGA
Organism: Bacillota bacterium; assembly: GCA_033549405.1. Taxonomy (GTDB): domain Bacteria; phylum Bacillota; class Clostridia; order Saccharofermentanales; family UBA5734; genus JAAYBY01. Next base: position 9,414 of record JAWSUP010000069.1, read on the forward strand.
CCCCAGCACATGTAGCATCGTTATTGGCCGCTTCGCAAATCGACCTGATCTCTTCCGGTGACTTGACGACCGGTTTGAAAATGACGCCAGTCGGGATGCCAGGGTCAGCGTCAAAGAATTCGGCTATGATTCTGGAATCGTGGTCAACCTGGGCCAGGGTTTCCGGTCCGTAGAGGTTTTGGCTTCCGGTAATGAACCAGAGAGAATAATTTCTTTGTTCCATGTGAGATCGCTCCTTTTGATCTGCCGGTGAACGGCCTTTCGCTGCAGGTTGAGGGCTTAACTGACGTGGCTGTCAGGACAGGACTTTCTGAACCTTTTCCCTGATCAGAACCTTATCTTCCCCAGTCAGTGTATAATAAGCGCTATTCTCACGGCTGGTGTCTTCATTTTCGACAATCAGCACAACGCCGTCATCATCCAATATTAAATTATGCCAGACCCCTTTACGGATGTTGTAACACTTCTGCGGATCCATGGCGATCACTGAAAACGCATCGGGCTGATCTTGGCCGCCGGCTACGATCAAGGCGCACTTACCCTTAAGCAGGACGAAAACTTCGTCCGTCAGTCCATGGTACTCAACATAGGACAGCGTGTCCAGGTTGCGGGTTGGATCCTGGTTAAATACGGCAACCCGCCAATTTTCAAAATGCATTAGGGGATGGTAGCCGGGCTGTTTGTTTTCTGTAATCTCCAGCAGATGTTCTGGAATGGTCATAGAATCAACTCCTCATCTTCTTACTTCTTTTGTCGTACCGGTATCTTGCTTCATGATACACCAACCGGCTTTAACGATTCAACCGGTTCGCCGATCTGCTCAAATCAATATGTTTTTCATCCCTGATACCTCATAAAACGTCTGGACAGAGCCGTAGCATAGGTCAGCTTGCGCTGGAGCCTGCAGCAAGGTTTCCTGCTGCTGCCGCCGAAGTCCGTGACTCCGTCGCGAATAGGATAAAACGCAAGGGACTGTCTCAAATGAGAATTTTGACACAGTCCTTTTTTTGATTGTATGTGATAAAATAGAACAGGCGCGTCCACTTTCAGCCGCGCCGTTCTTTACAGAAGTACTCCTCTGAAGATCGAATCAGCGAAAAATTTGATGATCGGCAAAATCAGTATAAGAAATGGTTCGCGTGGGAATGCCTGTCTGGCTTTATCATTGAAAAATCGAAAAACTAGCGAAACCATGGCCATGTTATAATCTGACAATCTGGATCAAAAGGGAAAAACCACGTGAAAAGGTTTTTGGAGAAAAGAAAAACGCAGGAGCAGTCAGAACGGATAAGCCGTATGGGTATCCAGCAAAAATTGATGTTTTCTTATCTGGCGATGGTTCTATTTTTGATGATTACAGGATTCCTGTTGTTTTTTGGGATCATGAATAACGAAGCCAGGAGAAAGTACATAGACTCAGCACAAAATAACCTCAACCAGCTGGCATATATTCTGGATGAACAGGTCAATTCCGTTTGCCTGTATGCCGATGTGCTGGCGCGCAATGATGATATTTTATTCCTGGTCTTATCAAAACAAATCAAGGATCGTGACATTGTCCAGAAAGCCTTGTTTGACGTTTTCCCATTCATGACTGCAGTAATCGCTCAAAACAACCAGATTGAAGGTATACGAATCTTGCACAGCAATCCGCGATTATTTAATATTCACGATACAGTTTATTACGAGACTGCAATTATGGACGGTGCATGGGAAGACAAGCTCCGGTCACTGAATACACAATCGTCGTACATGCGTAACTGGATCTTTATCGAGTACGAAAGTGAAGGCCATGTCTACGCGTCATTTACTGGTTTAGATAGAGACAAGGATATCTGGTATGTCTACCGGAGTATCTATTCGACTACGTTATCTACACTGGAGGCTGTCATCGAAGTTCGCCTTGACAACAGTAAATTATGTGCGGCCATTTCGGATTTTCAAACCAACGAGAACGAGTTTGTTGTGCTGATTGACAAATCTGGTGAACGCATTTTCCCCGGAGTCGATGAACAGCCTCAATGGCTATCATTTCCTGTTTCATTAGAAGAGATGATTTATACTGTGGAACATAGCGGGACACGCTATATTGCGATCCGTCAACCGGTAAACTCGATGAACAGCTACCTGGTCCATTTTATTCCCGAGCGTAATGCCTCGATGAATAACACGAGCATCATTATATACGTTCTCGTGATGATTGCGCTCGGGATTCTATTCTATTTCGCCTCGCGTGTCTCGTCCAAGCTCCTCTTGTCTCAGCTGCTTACTTTATCCAATACGATGAGTCGCGTGGAACATGGCAACATGGCAGCAAAAGTCGCGATCCGTTCAAAGGATGAAATCGGAGAGATGGCCGACAATTTCAACAATATGCTGGACCGGCTGAAAGACGCGGCGGACACAGAGAAGAAGCTAATCTACCGCCATTTGTCAGACCAGATCAGTCCGCATTTCCTTTGTAACGCGCTGGACATGGTCTGCATGTCTGCAAAGGTAAAAAACCAGACAGAGATTGCACATGCTATTGAACTGATCAGCCGTTATTTCAGAACCAATCTCAGCGCTGCAAACGGCACCGTATCCATTGAAGAAGAATTCGCTTATATTCAGGATTACATTGAAATTACAAACCTAATTCGTGATATTCCTGTGACTTATGATTTGATTATTGAAGAAGGCACAGAAAACGGGAAGACCCCGCGTTTTATCATCCAGCCTTTTGTTGAAAACGCATTGAGACACGGATTCAAGTCAAAGACAAAGCATTGCCATATCAAGATTCTGGCTCGGACCTATGAGGGTAACCTGTCTTTGGTGATTGAGGACAACGGTAGCGGCATGTCAGCAGAAAAGCTCAACGCCATTCGTAATATCGAGCTGGATTCAAAAGAAGACAGCCTTGAAATTGGGATTACCAACTCGTTACGGCGCATGAAAATTTATTACGGAGATAGTTTTGATTTTTCGGTCGAAAGCTATCCTGGTGCCGGAACACGCATCGAACTGATTATTATCCAATCGTAACAGATCAGGAAGTATGAAATACACCAGGGAGGATAACATGTACAGTCTCTTGATCGTCGATGACCAGAGAATTGTTCGAGAAGGAATTTGTACCATGCTGGATCAACTGAACCTTGAGATTCCGGCTGTCTATCATGCATCGGACAGCCAATCAGCGATCCGTATGATTAATAAACATCAACCGGACATGATTCTGCTGGATATCGTCATGCCTGGTGAGGATGGATTTTCCGTGGTCCAGTATATCAACAATCATAAGATCGCGACCAATATTATCATCGTGACTTCATACGACGAATTCGACTATGCTGTTAAAGCCATCAAGTATAATGTCAAGGATTTCCTGCTGAAACCGATCAATCAAATCGAGTTATACCAGGCCTTATACAAGATCATGCACAGCCAAACCGATGAGCCAGCTGAAAACAAACTGTTCTACAATATTTTGCTCATCAGCTATCTTGAAGGAAAATCCACTAACGTTAATACGGTTCAGCTCTTTGAACAAACCGGGCTCAGCCTCATGGAGGGAGAACAAGTCCGTGTCTTAAACATATTTGATTCCAGCACAGATCAAAAAGCGCAAAAAATACTGGAATCGTTTCCTCAAAGCTTTCAGGCAAAGTATGATTCTGTTATATACAGTCCGAAGTCGGAAAGAGAACTGGTTCTTATATTCCCGGATCGAAACTGGATCAATGGGGGAGAAAACTATGCTAAATCAATGATCCGCGGCGGAGCATTCCATATTGGGATCAGCGAATCCGGTCCACTGCAAAGACTTCGCCTTTTGTACCGAGAATCGGTTGAAGCCAGATCTTACCTTCAGGAAAACCAGATTACGAATACGATAATACATTTTTCACAAGAGGACATGATTCGGTATCTCATACAGCGAACCACACACCCTGTTAGTGAAGCGATCAAGGCCAACGATGAGTCCAGGGTGCATGAGATCATCGATGTCCTGTTTCAGCAACTGACTATCGTTGAAGACAACAAGCGAACGATCAAAAAGGAGCTTATGGATTGGCTCGATCAACTCAACCGGGAAGGAATGTTATACACCAGTCACAATAGTGAAGACTGCTTCGCGTCAAATACACCGGTGCGCACGCTGCTACACCTGAAAGCCCTCACTCTGGAGGCGATCAAACAGATTGCGGTCTCGCGTCAACTGCACCATGACGCGCCTGTTATCGTTCGGCGAATGGTTGACTACGTAAATCAGAATTACTGCAAGCCTATTTCATTGGGTGTCCTTGCAAATGAATTGAACATCAATTACAACCATGCCAGCAGTTTATTCAATCGGCATATCGGCATGAATTTTTCGGATTATCTCAATCAGCTTCGGCTGGAAAAAGCAGCTGAACTCCTGAAGCACGGCGAAGTTCGAATCCTGGAAGCAGCCAGGCGATCCGGATTCTCGAACACCAAGTATTTCTTCAGGAAATTCAAGGCCTATTACCACATGACACCGGGCGAATACCAGAAGCATCATGTTAATATTTAGTTCACGATTAGCGAGAATGTAGATAACAACTGTATAAAATAGCATGAAATTTCCACGACACAAAGCGCAAATTATGTAAAACGCCTAATATAATACACTAAACCACCCCCTGCACTAAAGTACAGGGGATTGTTTTGCGACTGAAAGTCGC
>JAWSUP010000070.1:0-14052 GCA_033549405.1 Bacillota bacterium
ATTACGACAGACGGCATGGAAAATGCCAGTCGCGAATATTCATTTGAAGCGATCCGCCTGCTGATCCAGCGGCAAAAAGAGCGCCACGGCTGGGAATTCATCTTCCTGGGCGCCAACATCGACGCCATCGCCACCGCTGCGCGCGTCGGCATCAACGCAGACCGCGCGGTCAATTACAAGGCCGACAGTCGGGGGACGCGCTTGAACTATGCTGTCATGAGCGAAGTAGTCAGCGAATTTCGAGGCAAAAAGAGCATTGATAAAGACTGGAAACGCAACATCGAGGAAGACGAACAGAAGCGGTAACACAAAGGCGGATAGATTGGCGGCTGTTCAGTGGATATCTGCATTCCGGTTGTGCCTGCATGAGGCAGGCCAAACATCCAGGTGTTGCGCAATCCAACCCGGCATCACGGACCTGACAGTTCTATTGCGTGCAAAAATGATCTATAATGAACAAATCAGGCCGATGTTGTCCAGATAACCTGGTCCGACAGATATGTTAGCCTATTCTCTTGTCAGAATTTTTCTGACAAGAGAATAGGCGTTTAACCCGACAAACCGGTCAGGTGTTTAATGAGATAATAATTTCGTGACAAATGTCAAACTGGTTCTTGTCCAAAAGCTATAGGCACCACTAAGGAGTTGATGGCCATGAGGATCAGGCAAATGGCAAATCATGCGCCAAATCACGGCAAAAGACATACTTGCCGGCCTTTGGCCGACTGTCCGGCTAGCAGGATGTCGCTGGCTGTAATGTTTGCCTTGGTCATCCTGCTCACCGCAATCTTGCTATCCGGGTGCTCCGGGAAAACCGGCCGCCCTTATATCGATTTTAGCAGCACCAACCCGACAGAAAGCACCGGTTATGGCCAGTTCGACCCGGATATATCTAAAAACCCGTTGCGCATCGCTGTTTGTCCGACGCTGTCCCAGCACAACACGATCGATGCCTTCCGCGCTATTTCCGGTTACATCAGCCGGAAACTTGGCCGGGATGCCGTTCTGCTGGAGAAAAAGAGCTACATCGAAATCAATGTACTGCTGGCCAACGGCGGCGCCGACCTGGCGTTCCTGGCCAACGGCGCCTACAACAGCTATGACAGCATCGGCGATATCGAACCGCTGGTCATGCAGGTCCGGTTCGGCGTACCCTACTACCACGCCTACATCATTGTCCCCGCAGACAGCACCGTTGAAACGCTGCAGGGGTTGCGCGGCAAGACATTTGCCTTCACCGATCCGCTCAGCTTCTCTGGCTATCTGGTTCCGGTTCACATGCTCAGGCAGATCGATGAAACCCCGGAGAGCCTTTTCAGCAATTACATTTTCACCTACAGCCATGAAAAGGCCCTTCTGGCGGTTGCCAACAAGGTTGTCGACGGCGCCGCCATCGGCAGCCATGTCTACTCCGAATCCCTAGAAAAACAAGATGGCTTGGCCGATCAGGTCAAGATCATCGCCATCTCGGAAAAGAGCGGCACCGGACCAGTGGTGGTCAGAAAAAGCCTCGGCGAAGACATAATCGCCCAGCTCAAAGATATTTTTCTCTCTATGGACCAGGAGCCGGAACTGGAAAGCGCTCTGAAAGATCTGCTGGTGGACCGTTATGTTGAGCCGATTGAGGAACTCTATGATTTCCCGCGCAGCATCATTGCAGAATTGGACAAGCGATGAAGTGGTTCGCCGGGCTCAGCATCCATAAAAAAATCATCAGTGTGACCATCAGTTCCATTATCCTACTCAGCCTGTTGATGGGACTTCTGGTCTGGAATTCACTGGAAACGGCTCTGGCCGGCCAGTTTGAAAAAAGAGGCGTCGAGATCGCCACCCGTTTGGCATCACTCAGTTCAGAACATATCCTCTTCAATGATCCTTTTGCGCTATACGAAGTGGCCAACGAGGTGAAAAGCAGCAGTGAAGACATCCGCTACATCCTGATCACCGACCATCTGGGTCACGTGCTGGCCCATACGTTCCCGGGCGGACTGCCGACCGGGATCCTGGCAATTAATGAACAACGGATTACGCTCGATTTTAATATCGAATCGCTCGACACGGATGAAGGTTTGGTCCTTGACATCATGGTCCCGATTGAGTATGGCAAAGTCGGATACGCGCGGGTAGGCCTGTCAGAACTTTATATCCGCAGCCTGATCCAGGAAAAGCTCCAGGCTGTCTTCCTGATCACCTTGCTGGTCTGCTCGCTGGCCGTTTTTCTGACCGCCCGGATGACGGCTTACATCACCAGGCCGCTGACCTCGCTAGCCCATGCGGCCAAAGAAATCGCCGACGGCAATTTGTCCAGCAGGGTCGCTGTCCGTTCAGACGATGAGGTCGGCCGCCTGACGGCATCATTCAACAACATGGCGGACAGCCTGATCCGCACCAGCCAGGAAAAAGACGAACTACTGGCCGCTCTGCAGGAGAAGGAACGGCTGCGGGATATTCTCTTCCACAAGTTGATCACGGCACAGGAAGATGAGCGCAAGCGCATTTCCCGTGAGCTGCACGATGAGACCAGTCAGGCGTTGACCTCCTTGATCGTATCCATGCGCCTGCTGGCCGACGAAACCGATGACCCCCAGATGCAGGAAACCATCCGGCAGATCAGGGAGATAACTGTCCGTATTCTGAACGACGTGCGTAATCTCGCAGTCGAACTGAGGCCGCCGGTGCTGGATGATCTTGGGCTTTGTGCTGCCATGCAAAAATATGCAGACCAGTACCAGGATCGCTTCGGCATCACCGTCTCCTGCACAACTGATCTGGACGACAGCATCCTGGACAGCCAGGTTGTGTTGACTTTATATCGCATCATGCAGGAGTGCCTGACAAACATAGCCAGGCATTCAGGTGCCAAAAACGCACGTGTTCTTCTGGAAATGCAGGACAGCTGCCTTGTCCTGGTTGTGTCGGATGACGGCAAAGGTATCAACCAGGAAGCGCTGAACCGGGCCAGGAACGAAAGCAGGATCGGACTTTATGGCATGCAGGAGCGAACCGAACTGCTCGGTGGTTCATTCTACCTGGCCTCCGGCAATTCAGGCACAACCGTAACCATTATCATTCCCAGCCAACAGGCAGTGCGAAAGGAGGACCCTTCCCATGACTAAAGCCATCACCATTGTCCTTGCAGATGATCACGTCCTGCTCCGCTCGGGTCTGCGTCTGCTGCTCGATCGCGAACCATCCTTTGAGGTAGTGGGGGAAGCGTCAGACGGAGAAGAACTGCTGCAGTTGCTTGATACGGTTCAGCCGGATATCGTCATCCTGGACTTATCCATGCCTAAAATCGATGGGATCGAGTGTCTCAAGGAGATCATCAGCCGCGGTCACAAGACGAAGATCATCGTCCTGACGATGCATGATGATGAACACTATATCAAGGAAGTCATGCGCTGCGGCGCCATGGGCTATGTACAGAAGGGTTCTGTTGACACCGAATTGTTTCTTGCCATCCGGGAAGTCAGCCGGGGGCGCGTTTATTTAAACGCCAGGGATTCACAGAATCTGCTGAGCACCCTAGTCATCGAATCCTGGCATAAGCCGGACGCGGATGACCCTTATCTGATCCTCAGCGCCAGGGAGCGGGAGGTATTGAAGCTGCTTGCCAGAGGCTATTCTCTGAAAGAAGCGGCGGACAGTCTGTACCTGAGCATCAAAACCGTGGATACCTATAAAGCGCGGATCATGGAAAAACTCAATTTCACCAAAAAAAGCGAACTGGTCAGTTATGCTCTGAAGCACGGCTTTTTGGCCGACAAAGAGCCCTGACACACTGTAATACAATGTATGGCGCTTGCGTCGCCGTCAGATACGATCTGACAAATTCTGTTCCTGTAGATCTGACACGCCTGGTTCTTCTATCCTGACACGATACCGCCTTTTCATCCGACTTCCTTTTCAGCCGTGTGCCGACAGACCCCCATTCCGATCTGTGCCATCATGGTGGCAGGTGCAGCAGAAAGCTGCCCGCGGCCAACTAAGGCATCTTAAACGACATGCCTGAGGCCGATCAAGAAACGGGAGGGTCGTGCAATGAAAAGAGGAATTACTTGTTTACTGATCGTTATGCTCCTGGCAGTTTTACTTGCCGGATGCAATGGGGCAGCGGCAGCAACCGCGCCTGGTACAACCGGCGCTACAACCCAGGGACCGATGAAGGTTATGCTGTACTCATCAATGAAAGATGATCAGTTGGCCGCCATCAAAGCAGGATTCACCGGCAAGTACCCGAACATCAAGATGGACTACTACACAGCCGGAACTGGTGATGTCATCACGAAGATCACCACCGAGCAGCAGGCCGGCGGCATCAGCGCCGATTTGATCTGGATCGGCGACCCGACCCATTATGTCGATATGAAAGCCAAAGGTCTTTTAGAAACGTATGTATCGCCGGAAGCGCAGTTCGTGCCGGAGATGTTTCGTGATCCGGATAACCAATTCTGCGGTGCCAGGATTGTGACGATGGGATTTGTCTACAACACCCAGCTGGTCAAACCGGAAGATGTGCCGAAGACCTGGGAAGATTTGCTGGATCCCCGCTTCAAGGACCAGATCGGCTTTACGGATCCGACATTTTCCGGCACTGCCCTGACCACCCTGGCCGGCCTGACAAATGACCCGGCATATGGCTGGGCGTATCTGGAAAAACTTAAGGAAAACGGCCTGAAACTGGAAAAAGGGTCCAGCTCCGTCGTCACCAAAGTAGGTGCGGGCGAGTATCAGATCAGCATTGGCGCCGACTACATCGCCAGGACCATGATTAACCAGGGCTCCACCATGGGTTTCCTGTTGCCCGAGTCAGGCATCCCGCTGGTTGCCAGCCCGATTGCCATTTTCAAAGGCAGCAATAACATGACAGCAGCCAAAATCCTCTATGACTATATCCTTTCAGAAGACGGCCAAAGCATCCTGGTTGACACCTTCACATCGCCCGTCAGGATCGGCATGAAACTAGAAGGGGTTGATCCGATCGACGATATTGCCTCCCGGGCATTTGCGGTTGATGAAGTGAAGCTGATCAGTGAAAAGCAGAACTATCTGGATCAGTTTGACGGTATCTTCAAAACCAATGGTTGACGGGACAGATCACCCGGCTTTCCGGCAGCCCTTTAAGGTCTGACGGAAAGCCGGTTAACCGCTCAACCGAATCTGCGAAGTCAAGGACACAGAAAGATGTGAGAAAGGGTGAGAGAAGATGGCTGATATCAGACTGCAGGATGTTTCCGTCAGTTACGGCAGCAAGCAGATTCTAAAAAACATCTCGTTGACTATTCATGATGGCGAATGCTGTACATTGCTCGGACCGAGCGCCTGCGGTAAGACGACACTCGCCAGGGCGATCTGCGGTTTCAACAAACTGGACAGTGGCGAAATATATTTGGGTGACAACCTGGTCTCCAGCAAACAGAAAAATATCTGCAGGGCGCCTGAGAAAAGGAGCATCGGTGTTGTCTTTCAGGATTATGCCGTCTGGCCTCATATGACAGTTCTGGAAAATGTCTATTATCCGCTGAAGATGCGGCGGATCAACAAAGGAATTGCATATCAGAAGGTTCAAAGAGCCCTCGAGCAGGTCAAGATGTGGGATTACAAGGACCGGTTGCCATCACAGCTTTCCGGCGGTCAGCAACAGCGTGTAGCCATAGCCCGTGCACTGGTCGTCTCCGGTGACTTCATTATCTTTGATGAGCCGATCACAAATCTCGATGCCAACCTGCGTGAAGAAATGCGCTTTGAGATTAAGGCTTTGCAGCGACAGACCGGCCTGACTGTTCTTTATATCACTCAGGACCAGAGCGACGCCCTGGCCATTTCCGATCGGATCGTGGTTATGGATACGACCGGCCGCATCCGGCAGATCGGATCTCCGGAACATATCTTCCACGAGCCGGCCGACAGTTTCGTCTACCAGTTTCTCGGAACTGCCAACTTCATCCCGGTCACACGCGAAGGCCAAAGCCATTACATCAAGACAGAAAATGGCAGGATAAGAATCCCCTACTCCATTCCGCCAACGCTCAAGGAAACCGACAAACTCTATATGGCCAGCCGGCCGATGGACATTGAACTCCAGAAAACCGGCACCCTGGCCGGTAAAGTAAAAAACACCGTTTTTCTTGGCAATATTTACGAATACCGAATCCTTTTCGGCGGTCAGGAGATCCGGGTGCAAAAAGGCGCTTATGAAGCAAGCAGAGACGGTCTTTTTCAACCAGGCGATACTTGCGCCATGGCTTTCCCCAGTCTTTACTTCTTCGACCGCCATGAACAGACCTGACCAGGGCTGTATGACAAGGAGGCTGACCCATGACTTACAGGGAAAACACACTGGCCAACCGGCTGAGCGTCAATGACGGCGGCGGGACAAAGCTGAACCTGAACACGATCCTGATGGTCGTCTGCTTTGTCGTTCTGGCCATCACAGTCGTCGCGCCGATGCTGCTGGTTGTCTACTACACTTTTTTTCACGGACTGGCTTTTGACTGGAAACTGTTTATACGGGTTGTGCTTGACCCGCCCAACCTGAAAGCAACCGGTAACACTGTTCTGATTTCCTTTTTTGTCACAGTGTTCGGCACGCTGGTCGGCCTGTTTTTCGCCTGGCTGCTCGGCAGAAGTGATATACCACTCAAAAAGCTGATGCGCACGCTTTTTGCCATCCCCTACATGTTTCCGCCCTTTATCGGCGCCATCGCCTGGACCATTCTGCTGTATCCCCGCTCTGGCTACATCAACAAGCTCTTCATGGAACTGACAGGTTCGGCCAGCCCGCTTTTCAACATCAACAGCCTGGCCGGAATCATCTTTGTCGAGGTCAGCTATTATTTCCCATTTGTCTTTCTCCAGGTGGTCAGCGCCCTTGAACGGATGGATCCAACCCTCGAAGAATCCGCCCGGATTGCCGGGGCACGCCAGTTCTACATCATCCGCAAGATCACACTGCCGTTGGTGATCCCCGCCACCGCCGCCGGGGCCATGCTTATTTTGATTTCGACGATTTCCCATTTCGGCGTTCCAGCCATGCTCGGGTTTTCCGCCAATATCTTTACTTTGCCGACCAAGATTTATGAGATCATCAACCGTTCGGCCGGCAGTTTCGAAGGTATTCGTCAGGCGGCCGCGCTATCCGTACTGCTCGTGCTGGTCGTCATCGCAGCCCTCGCTGTGCAGAAATTTGTCCTACGGGCAGGCAGCTACGACATCATCCGCGGCAAGAGCATGCGGCCGATGCTGATCCAGCTGCGCGGCCTTAAATACCCGCTGTTGATCCTATGCCTGGCAGCGCTGGCTTTCATCGTCGTCCTGCCATTCTGCATCATCTTCGCCGTCGGCCTGCTCAAGGCCTATGGACTGCCGTTCAGTGCCGCCAATCTCACCTGGGCCAACTACCGCTATGTGCTGTTCAATTCCAAGATGGCAGCCGACGCGATCAAGAACAGTTTCATGCTGTGCATATCGACCGGCATCATCGCCATGTTCCTCGGTGTCATGATCGCCTATGTCGTGGTCAAGGTCAAGGCAAAAGGGGCCGGCCTGCTGGAAATCCTTTCGCTGTTACCGTACTCCGTGCCGGGTCTTGTGCTGGCCATCGGTGTTATCCTGATGTGGAGCGGCAAGTTCGGCGTCAACCTGTACAACACTATCTGGATCATCCTGCTGGCCTACATCGCCCGTTATGTAGCCTTTGCCATGAAATCAGCCGCTGCATCCATGCAGCAGGTCCACCCGTCACTTGAAGAAGCCTCCCGCTCCTGCGGCGCATCTCATGTCCAGTCGCTGCGGGACATCACCCTGCCGCTGATCCGGCCGGGCATGATCGCCGGTTTCTTTCTCATCTTCCTGCCGGCCATGCGCGAGTTGACGACTTCACTGCTCCTCTATGGCCCTTACACCCGGACACTGGGCGTGGCGATCTATGCGGTCAATGCTGAAGGCAACATCATCCAGTCGGCGGCGCTGTCGGCAGTGGCCATCGTGATTATCCTGATCGGGGATCTGATCCTGCGCTACCTGACGCGCGACAAGAAAGGACGTTGAATATGAGCAGTGTTGTGTTAAGTCATGTCAGTAAGATATTTGCCGACCGCAACCAGGGGCAGGTCAAGGCCGTTAACGATTTTAACCTGACCATCGGCGAAGGAGAGTGTTTTTCCTTTCTGGGTCCATCGGGTTGCGGCAAGACCACTACCTTGCGGATGATTGCCGGCTTTGAAGATCTGTCAGAAGGCGAAATATTTCTGGGCGACCGCCTGGTTTCATCCAGGCAGCGCAACATCTATGTACCCCCTGAAGCACGCGGTCTGGGCATGGTCTTTCAGGCGTTTGCCGTCTGGCCGCATATGACGGTCTTCGATAATGTCGCCTTTCCGCTCAAAGTCAGAAAAGCCGGCAAAAGCGAAATTGCCAGGCGGGTCGCAACAGCGCTTCACCAGACAAACCTTGATGGTCTGGACAAAATCTACCCCAACAGCCTGTCCGGCGGTCAGCTGCAGCGCATCGCGCTCGCCAGGGCCATCATCACCAATCCCAAAGTCCTGCTGTTGGATGAACCGCTGTCCAACCTTGATCCGCAGCTGCGGGAGATGATGCGTTTTGAGATCAAAGAACTGCAGCGAAAGCTGAACCTGACGATCATCTTCGTCACGCATGACCAGTCGGAGGCCATGGCGCTGTCGGACCGCATGCTGGTCATGGACATGGGCGTCATCCAGCAGATCGATACGCCGGTCAATATGTACAACAATCCGGCGAATAAGTTTGTCTACAGCTTCCTGGGTCTGTCCAACTTCATCGATATCGCGCTGCAAGACACCAAAGTCTGGCCAGCCGGCGGGCAGGGGCAGTCGCTCGATATCCCCGTCGAACCGGGCTTCTCTGGTGGTCAGGCGATCATTGCCTGCAGGCCCAATGAGATCGGGCTGTCATCTGAAGGCGGTTTTAGAACGAAGATTGAAAAGCGTATTTTCTTGAGCGACCATATCGAGTACCGCGTCATGATCGGGGAAAAGGAAATCCGGATCCAGGTAACAAAAGACCTCGGCTTCCATGAGGGCGACAACTGCGGCGTCGTCCTACATCGCCCCAGATGGTATCCGGCTGATGACGGCATGAGCGAAATCGAGAGGGAGCTGCGCAAAGTGATTTAATGGACTGCTTCGATATCATTTGTTTACAGGCATGAAAAAGAAGCCGCCCGGTTCATAGATGTACTTGCCGGCCAGGTAGTGCTGCTTTAGAGCCCGCTCCAGGCTGGTTGTCTCCGGCAGGTCTTCCAGCCGGTCATACTGCTTCTCAAACACAAAGCGGAAAATGGCTTTGCCACTGCTGGGCGCCGGAAACACAGTGTATTTCTGCTGAAAGGCTACAATGTTAGACTCCGGCTTGAGCAGGATGCTAAGCTGGGGATCCATCAGCCAGGAGTGGCAGACAAAAGCCTTTGCCTGGTAATCCGGGTAACAGGTCCGGATCAACACGTCCGCTTCCCGGTATGACTGTTCACAGATGGCTGGTGCAAGACTCTCGTCCGGCGGAATGTGCACGCTCAAGACCGGGTCGCCCCAGCGCAACACAAGCTGCCATTCATTTTTCGGCAGCTTGATCTCAGTTGCTGCTGCCCGACCGTCAGGCAAAACCGGATAGCCCTGCCAGGCCTCTGCTTTTTCCGATACGCAGGCAGTGAAAGATCCTGACTCATCTGTATAACCCGGACTGCCGTGTGCGAAACCACTCTTATGCAGTTTCAGATTGTCGACCAGTGTCTGTATCTGGTTGTCATTGTGGCGAAACACCTGGATACGTCCGGCAAAAGACGGTTTGATCTCTATATTGAAACGACCGATGCGCAGGAGCCTGCCATCGGCAAAGCCAAGGTTCCAGCGCAGGTCATGGAGGCTATAGCCGACCTTTCCCTGGCGCCTTTGATGGAGCATCAGGCTGAGTTCGTAGCTTTTCAAGGACCGTTGCATGATGTCTCGCGGTATATGATGCGCTTGCCAGTCAGCAACAGTTGCGGGAACAGTATGCGGCAGCAGATAAAGCGGCAGCAGATCGTAACCTAGCGAATCGCTGCTGGACGGCGCCTCTGGCATTTCGATCTCGTTGATTTCGCTGTAAAAACTCGCCCGATCGACCATCGCTTCCTGCAGCAGTAAAAGATAGCAGGCCAGCGGCTTATTACCCCGGATCAGTCTGGCGCCATGCAGGACGGTTTTCCACGAGGCATCAAAGAGGTTGTATTGCTCATTGATCCGGCACAAAGCCTTATCATCGGCCGGCGGACAGCCGGTATCAGCATATTTGGCCATGACCTGATCAAATAACGTCGTCCAGCGTGGCGGGCAGCTCTGGACGGCCAGATCATCCACCAACTGGCGTAAACTCTCATATGGACATGCATTTTTACATTTATTGTCAGCACTCATCACGATCTCCTTCTCATATCAGGCTACGACCTGCTGATGTTTGATCATTGATATTACCTTACACCAGATGGACGGGGATCGTCTACTGAGCCATCACAAATGCCGCCGGTTATTTTCGACCACTTTGTGTATTTTTCAGATCCGTGCTATAATGACTGCGATTTTTCTTTATGAGAAGGACATCGCAGGTTATGTTTCATTTATTAGACAGAAAAGTGAAAAATCAGACAGAGCCACCGCTGAATGTATTCATAGATTCGCCGGGAGTCTCTTTATACAGAAACCGCCAGCGACTCGGCAGATTCGGCCTGACGGCAGACTGGCCACATCGTCCGGTATTTGGCTTGATCATGCTGGCTGTTGTTTCTTTTGCCTGCTCCTATATGCTCGAGATCTATACACACCAGCCGTGGCGTATGCCTTTTGGCCAGCAGCTGTTTAATGCCGCTTTTTATCTGCTTCTGCTGCTGTTTTGGCTGGGCGTGACCGGACACGGACTCGGTGCGGCGATCGCCACTTGCGCTATGTCCCTTTTGATCGGCTATGCCAACTTCGTAGTTGTGACTTTTCGCGACACGCCGATCCTGCCCTGGGACCTATTGTCCATGCAGACCGCCCTTTCGGTCAGCGCCAACTACAAAATGCCTGTTCCGCAGTGCTGGTGGTTCGTGTTTTTGTTGGCCATATTTGTCATCGTGGTGGCTGTGAGCACCAAGGTGCGTCTGACGCTGGCAAAGCCGCGCCTTTTACTTGCCCTGTGCAGCCTGATTCTGCTTTTTTCCTATGCGGGTGTCCTGCAAAGTCATCGTTTTACGTCATTTTTCTACTTCAATGAAACACTTTTCACGCCGGATTACCTATACATGCAGAATGGATTTGTTCCCAGTTTCCTGATGAACCTGAGGTACCTGCGCGTCGAGGAACCTAAAGGATACTCAATCGACGAGGTTGAGGAACTGGCAACAGTTATAAGTGAAATGGCATCTGACGACGTGGCTCATGATAGTGGATCGCTTGCAGACTGGCCCAATCTGATCGTCGTCATGAACGAGTCCTTTGCTGATTTGTCCGTCTTGTCCAGCTTCACGACGCAAGAGGATTACATGCCGTTTTTTCGATCGCTGAGCGACAATGCAATCCGCGGAGATCTCTATGTATCTGTAATAGGCGGCAATACAGCCACCACCGAATTCGAGTTCCTGACCGGTGATTCCATGGCATTCTTGCCAGTCGGCAGCGTCGCTTACCAGCAGTACATACACGCAGATCATCCCAGCCTGCCGACTGCCATGAAAGAGCTGGGTTATCGGACGATTGCCATGCATCCATATGGAGCTGATGGATGGGACCGGGACGAGGTATATGACCGGCTCAACTTTGATGAGGCGTTGTTTATCGACGATTTCACCCACCTCGAATACATCCGCCATTATGTCAGCGACCGGTCTGTCTATCGCCAGCTGATCGATGCATTCGAGCAGAAAGAACCAGATGACCGGCTGTTTTGCTTTACTGTCACCATGCAAAATCACGGCGGTTATGAAATTGCGTACGACAACTTCACGCCGACTATGCAAATCCTCGATGTTGATTGCGATGATGCATGCGCTGATGATGGATGCGATTTCACGCTGACAGAAAAATATCTGTCTCTGGTCAGGGAAAGTGATGACGCATTGGCGGAATTGGTTGATTATTTTTCTCTGGCAGACGAACGGACTGTTATTTTGTTCTTTGGCGACCACCAGCCCCACGACCAGGCTGTTGCCGGCCTGATGGCACAAAACAAGTATGGACATTCTGAATTGGAAATGGCGCAAAACCGTCTGATCGTCCCCTTCGTCATATGGGCCAACTATGACATCGCTGAGAATAATGACGTTGCTGTCAGCACGAATTTCCTCTCTTCACTGCTGCTGGAAACAGCCGGCCTGCCCCAGACTGCCTACGGCTATTTTCTGTCTGATCTGTACAAGGAAATTCCTGTCATGACAGCTGCCTGGTACATGGACGCGTCCGGCCGGCGCATCCGCTACGAAGATGCCGAGCCAGGCCACCAGGCCCATTTCGCCGAATATGAGATTTTGCAATACAATCACCTGTTTGATCTGCCCAATCGTCTGAACACCATTTTTCAGCCGCTTTACCAGGCAAACTGATAGCACATCAGGTCCGGCTGACATGTACCATGCTCTTATCACAGGTATGTTTGATTCTGCATAAATCAACAGAAAGCCAGGCTGCCTCGCCTGTCACAGCTTCCGGTAGGTTTCCATCAGCTGGTTGAAGCGGCTGCCGTCTCCGCCGGTGTCGGGGTGATATTGCTTGGCCAGATCGCGGAAGCGTTTCTTGACAGCCTGTTCGTCTGCATTGTACGGCAGTCCCAACTGGGCCAGTACCTCGGGGTCGTACTGATGGGCGTTCATGATACCGTTTTCACGGTAAAACTGGTAATAGACATGCCAGAAATAAGCGCTGACAACTTCCTTGAAAGCTTCTTTGCTCATGGCTGTCAGGTCATGCAGTGTATAACGCGCCTGTATCTTGCTCTTTCCTGTTCCGCCCAAGTCGAAAAACTGGTCCCAGACCAGGCCAGACTGTCTGAGCCGATCGTACATCGACCGGCTGCCGGCAAAACCATACTGCTCAAAACGGATCTTGATCTCAGTTTTTTTGAGCTTGCGGATTTTGCGTTTTATTTCATCCTGCAGAATTACCTGATCCATCCTGGTACCTCGTACTGAATTCAGCTTCGCCGTTTATCCGTTTCTAATAATTAATGCATCGCTTGCCCGGAAAGCGCCTGATAGCTTCTTTGTGCATCTCAAAGTCTGATATTATATTATCACACAAAACAGGGGGCAGACGGGCAGAAAGGACCTGGTAGTCAACTTACCCAAAATATGTGCTTTCCAGCTTGCCCGATCCAATGCCTGCCTGTACAATAAAACTGAATCAATCGTGCAGGTGTAGAACATTCGGGATGGGGAGGATCGAAATGAGCAATTCAGTGGATAAAGTAAAAAACGCGATCGATAACGGAGAGACATCAATCGGCATCGAGCTGGGATCGACCAGGATTAAAACTGTCCTGATCAACGACGATTATGAACCGATCGCTTCTGGCAGTTATGACTGGGAAAACAGCTACATTGACGGTATTTGGACCTATCCGCTCGAAGAAGTCTGGCAAGGCCTCCAGGGCAGCTTCCGCAAGATGGCAGACGCCGTCCGGCAACAGTACGGCGTGACCGTCCGATCCACCCGCTCCCTGGGTATCAGCGGCATGATGCACGGTTACATGGTATTTGACAAAGAAGGCCGTCTGCTCGCTCCTTTCCGCACCTGGCGCAACAACATAACCGAACAGGCTTCAATCGAATTGACTGCCCTGTTCGGTTACCCGATACCCCAGCGCTGGGGTATCGCCCACCTCTACCAGGCGATCCTCAACCAGGAAAAACATCTGCCGGCAGTCGACTACATGACGACGCTGGCAGGTTATCTACACTGGCAGCTGACCGGCAACAAGGTTCTCGGCATCGGCGAGGCCTACGGCGTGTTTCCCATCGATCTCAAAAAGAAAGATTTCAACAAGCAGATGCTGGCTCAGTTCGAC
>JAWSUP010000071.1:0-13886 GCA_033549405.1 Bacillota bacterium
ATCATACCGAGAAATGTTCGCCTGAGCGAAGCACCCAGTTTTGGCAAAGCGATCATGGAATACGATCCCAAATCAAAAGGCGCAGAAAGTTACGATGCGTTGGCCAGGGAAGTGATCAGGAGAATAGGAGGTCTGTACTGATGAGTGCTGTCAATAAAGGATTAGGGCGTGGCCTTGGTGCACTCTTGCAAAATACTGATCCCGCGTCTGATGAAGTCAAAAGCGCGATCGTCAATCTGAAGATCAACGATATCAGCCCCAACGCGGAACAGCCGCGAAAATCCTTTGACCAGGACAAACTGTCCGAGCTGGCCGCATCTATTAAGGAGAACGGCATCATCCAGCCGATCATTGTCTGCCGTGGCCAGCAGGGCTATCGGATCGTCGCAGGAGAGCGGCGCTGGCGGGCTGCCAGACAGGCAGGACTGACTGTCGTCCCGGCCATTATCCGCGAGTTGACTGCCGTGCAAGTCCTGCAGCAGGCCTTGATCGAGAATATCCAACGTCAGGATTTAAATCCGCTCGAAGAAGCGGCGGCGCTGGATCGTCTGATCAAAGAACACAAAATGACTCAAGACAAGCTGGCTACTGTCGTCGGGCGCAGCCGGCCGGCTATCACCAATACGTTGCGCCTGCTTAACCTGCCTGAAGATATCCAGGATATGGTAAGGAGCGAACAGCTGACCGCCGGCCATGCCAGAGCATTGCTTGCGATAGGCAGCGTCGTGCAGCAGAAAAAAGCAGCCCAGCAGATCATCACCAGGGACATGAGCGTTCGCGAAACAGAAAAATTGGTCAAAAAGATCAATCAACCACCCAAGGAAACGAAACAACCGGATCCAGCCTACACACTGAGTGTTAAAGAAGTCGAACGGCGGTTGGCCGGTCGTCTGGGTACGCGCGTCAAGCTCAAAGATCGTCAGGGCAAAGGAACAATCCAGATAGAATATTTCTCTAACGATGATCTGGACCGGATCCTGGATCTGATCGATCATCGCTAGCCAGACCGTGGCTGTCTGAATCACAAAGCAGTGGCAGGCTGCCATAAAACAAGCAGGACAGGGATACGATGAAAAATCAGGTCAGCACAGGCATATCCGGACTGGACCAGGTAATCGATTACCTGAGGCTGGGCGATAACGTCGTCTGGCAGGTCGACGCGCTCGCCGATTATCGGCTGGTTGTCGCAAAATATATTGAACAGGCTAAAAAAGATCAGAGGAGCTGCCATTACATTCGCTTCGGCGACCATGAGCCCCTGATTGCCCCTGAAGACCAATGGCCTGGCCTGACCGTTCACACCGTCTGCACGGATAACGGCTTTGAAGCCTTTACCAGGGATATCTACGACCAGGTCACACAGGCAGGCATCAGCGCGTTTTACGTCTTTGACCATCTGTCTGACTTGCTCAACCAGTGGGGATCAGACCTGATGATCGGTAACTTCTTCCGCATCATCTGCCCCTACCTGTATATCCTTGATACTGTCGCCTATTTTGCCGTCACCCGGGGCGCACATTCCTTTGAGACGATTGCCGGCATTCGTGAGACAACGCAGTTGCTTCTGGATCTGTATCATCACGAAGACGCCATCTATGTTCATCCGCTGAAAGTTTACCAGCGCTATGGGTCAACCATGTACCTGCCACACAAGATGATTGGTGAACAATGCATACCGCTGACCAACAGCGCTGACGCTGCCCGCTTCTTCTCCTTTATCGTCCCGTCCTTTTCCCAGGCAAACCGTCATGTCGACTACTGGGATCGCTTGTTCGAAGATGCCGCCCGACTCCGACAGTCAGGGGACCCGTTAGAGAGCGATGAGATGTTGGAAAAGCTGCGCCGCCTGCTCCTGACAGATGACGGCAGAATCGCCCGACTGGCGCACGAGTATTTCGATCTTACCGATCTTGTTCAAATTAAAAACAGGGAAATAGGAACTGGAAAGATCGGCGGAAAGGCGATCGGAATGCTTTTATCCCGTAAAATATTGACAACTAAAGCTGCTGAAGAGGGAATCGACCCTGAACTGCTCGAGCCACATGATTCTTATTATCTTGGCGCTGATCTTTTCTACACATACATCGTCCAGAATGGATGGTGGACCCTGCGCACAGAGCAAAAGAAAGATGACGGTTATTTCAGCAAAGCGGAAGAACTGCACAAACACCTGCTGGAAGGGAAGTTCCCAGCCAGTGTGCGCGAGCAGTTCCAGCAGATGCTTGAATCTTTCGGCCAGTCACCGATCATCGTCCGCTCGAGCTCGCTGCTCGAAGACGATTTTGGCAATGCCTTTGCCGGTAAATATGAGAGCATCTTTTGTGCCAACCAGGGCGATCCAGCAGCACGGCTGGCTGCTTTTGAGCAGGCCGTGCGCCGAGTCTATGCCAGCACCATGGATCCGGATGCATTGACATATCGCATGAAGCGCGGACTGCATCGCAAGGACGAACAGATGGCACTTCTGGTGCAACGCGTATCCGGTGACCATCACGGTAAATTTTTCTATCCCTTGATGGCCGGTGTCGGTCACTCCAAGAATCTCTATGTATGGAATGACCGCCTGGATGCCCAGGCCGGTATGCTGCGCCTGGTCTTCGGTCTGGGCACACGCGCCGTCGACCGCGTTGAAGGCGATTACCCCAGAATCGTTGCCCTCGACCAGCCACTGCTGTCATCGCATGACAGCAAGACTGCAGAAAATACTTATTCACAGCACTATGTCGATCTGATCGATCTCGAAGAAAATTCGCTGATCACGATCCCATTGGAAGAACTGGTTCGAGAGGATAAAAGCATCGATTTATCTGAAGTTGGCGAGATCGACTGGGATGAGACACGCCACCTGGCAGAGTTGGGTTATCAGAACCAGCAAAAGTGGGTGCTTAATTTTAACAAAACATTGTCCGACGACCAATTCATCCGGCAAATCCACAGTATGATTAAGATCCTCGAGAAAGTCTACCAGTACCCGATTGATATCGAGTTCACGATCAACAAGCATCAGGATCAGAAGCGTGTAATCAATCTGTTGCAGTGTAGACCTCTGCAGACCAAGAGCGTTGGCGCCAGCGTGCCTTTTCCGGAAAATATAGATAAAAGGGATGTTTTTATTGAAGCAAAAGGCCATTTCATGGGTGGAAACGTCTGCATGAACATTAACTATGTGGTTTACGTTAAGCCAGAACGATACGCTCAACTGAACGATCAGGATCGCTACCAGGTTGCCAGACTGGTCGGTCAGCTTAACCAAACGCTATTTGACCCGGAAAATGCGCCGACCCTGCTGCTGGGACCGGGGCGTTGGGGAACATCGACGCCATCGCTGGGCGTCCCTGTTAACTTTTCCGAAATTGACAATATCGCTGCATTAGCTGAAGTCTCATTCGAGACAGCCGGCATGATGCCGGAGTTGTCCTTTGGTAGTCATTTCTTCCAGGACCTGGTCGAAGCCAATGTATTTTACCTGGCCGTCCTGCCTCAGATAACGACCAACTATTTCAATCTCGAGCTTATAGAAAAAAAGCGCAATATATTTATAAAGATGATGCCTCAGCATTACCGCTGGGCTGATGTGATCCAGGTCTATGATTTCAGTCAGGAGAAGATGACGCTGTTTTCAGATATCACAACCCAGAAGATCCTGTGCATCTGCCTGGCTGGCCGGCCGTAGCACCAAGGGCAGCGCGCAGGTCATGACCGCCCGGTTCCTGAAAGATCTGCAGGCCAAAGCGAGGTGCAACGGCCATGACGTGATCAAAGATATCCGCCTGGATCCCTTCATAGACCACCCAGTCGGTTGTCGCGGCAAAGGCGTAGATCTCGATTGGCAGGCCGTGCTCACCAGGTGGCAGCTGCCGCACCATCTGGATCATGTTCTGGTGGATATGAGGGTGGCTGCGCAAGTATTGCTGGATGTAGACGCGGAACGTCTCGATGTTGGTCATGTGGCGTCCATTGACCATCTCACTGACATCGATCCCATGCTCCTGGTTATACGCATCTATCTCAGCCTGGCGCTCATTGATATAGCCCTTGATCAGGTGAATGGAGCGAAAGCGAGCCAGCATCGCGTCCGTACAGAAGCGGATGCTGCCGGTGTCGATATAGATGGAGCGCTTGATGCGTCGTCCACCGGCCTCGACCATGCCGCGCCAGTTGCGAAATGAATCTTTGACCAGCGCATGCGGTGGAATCGTCGTGATCGTCCGGTCGAAATTAGCCACCTTGATAGTCGTCAGCGAAATATCGACCACATCGCCATCTGCATTGTACTTAGGCATCTCGATCCAGTCACCGATTCGTACCATGTCGTTGGCTGCCAGCTGGATTCCGGCGACAAACCCGAGGATGGAATCCTGGAAGATCAACAGCACGACCGCCATCATGGCGCCGATACCAGACAACAGGAGAACCGGGCTCTTACCGATCAGCTGGGCGATCGCGATAATTGCTCCAATGACAAAAATAAAGACCTTGATTCCCTGCAGATAGCCTTTTATAGGTTTCTTTCGCGCAACTTCAAAGCTGTTATAGATGTCGTCAACCGCATTGAGCAGTGCATCAAGCGTCAGAATGACGACAACGATGATGTAGATGGCTGCAAACCGTTGCACCACCGGCTGAAAATCACCAAAGGTGAAGGAAAAAGTATAAAGCAATAGAGACGGCACCAGATGGCAAAGCCGATGAAAAACCTTGCGTTCCAGAAAACGGTTGTCCCACTGGAAGCGATTACTGCGAATGTAGAAGGACAGCAGGCGCAGGAGGACAAAGCGAGCCAGCAGATACGCGATCAGGCTGATCACGAGCAGGCCGGCGATTCCAGCCGCCATCCCGGCCCAACCGGCCGCTTCTGTTTCGAGGCCGAGTTTTGTAAAATAGTCGATAAATCTTGTGATCACGTTTCGATCCACAACCTTTCTATAAGAGACAGACAAAAAAGCAGCCATATCGATGTAAACATCTCAGCTGCCTTTTTAAGTTTATCATGGGTATCCAGACAGGGCAAATCGTCGATAAGAAATAAAGAACAGAGATATGATAAGAGCACCATGAAACGAGTCACACAACAATCAAAAGGCAAGCAGTAAAAACTGTTTAAAATAGACCGACAGCCTGCCATCTCCCGCTCTGGGGGAATGACAGGCTTCGATCAGCGCAGGTTTATTCCTTGTTTATACTGCAGAAGCTCGATGTCAGCCGCAGAAAAGTGGCGCTTATCAAGTGCAGTATCAATGGTCACGCTGCGATAGCCGGTTTGCCTGGAAATAGTGTTGGTAAGCCATTCGGCAGCAGCCTTATACCAGGCTTTGACTAAAGACTCACGCTGATACGCCTTCCGGGCGGGCAGTTCAATAAACCGACTTGTTCTGGCAATATTTGTGTCCATGAGAAACGCTCCTTTCCGCCGTAGGGTTATCCGGCTGTTTCTAATTATTAGACGCACGAAGACACATTTTGTTCACACTATTTTCAAGATTCTTCAAGATTCTTGAAGATTTTTTTGTCCAGACAGCAAAAAAGAACCGAGTGTGCTGTTTTGGATGATCATTAAAAGCCGATATGGCTTAACGAGCCTCAGTTTTGCGGGAATTACAGTGGTGTGGTGACACCGGCGGGCTATTTGTAAAACGGCGCAAACGCTGACGCTGCTCGTGAACACATCCGCTGTTTTGCCGAATGTAAAGGTCCCTGTGTTGATATCACGGTAGACGTGTGTTGACATCGCTGCGCGAAAGTCCTTCCAGGGGTAAGTTGTGGGCGTTGAAAAAGCTGATTGCCGCAGCGTAGTCCCGGGCTTCCACTACGGCGGCAAAAACCGTCGCGCCAGAGATGAGGACCCCAAGGGCAACTAGGCCGGCCAGAACAGGTTTAAGCCGCGACCACGCTGATCCCCATGATTGCCTGGTTGCAGGTCGGATCTGTACCGTTAGGTTTGCTCGTCGCCCGATGCACGTTATTTGTCTCCTCTGCTGTCAAATCTTTGATCTTGCATCCATTGTACGCCTGTATCCGTGGCGACGACAGTTGTACGCCTGCTGTTATTATAGATAGCGTTTAGCAGAACCGTTTTTGGACAAGACGGATTCGGCTTTCCAACCTCATATCACGAGCGGGGACAGGCGTGAACAACCAGGCGTCTGAATAATTGACATAAACCAACTGCCATTGTAAAATGGCATAGCATCTTATCAAGGAGAGATGGTCGAGCTGGCTGATGGCACCGGTCTTGAAAACCGGCACAGATGCAAGTCTGTCATGGGTTCAAATCCCATTCTCTCCGCCAAAAAAAGCGTACCGGTGCCATCGCCCAGTTCGATGGCACGGTCCACATAAAAGGAATACGGAGAAGTACCCAAGTCGGTCGAAGGGGGCAGTTTGCTAAACTGTTAGTAGGGGTAACTCTAGCGAGGGTTCGAATCCCTCCTTCTCCGCCACAAACACGCATCGGAAACGATGCGTGTTTTATGTGGCGGGAAGAAGGGATTCTTGGCGGTAATCGAAGGGAGAGGACCCTACGACAAGCAAACTGCCCCCTTCGACCTGGCAGTCCTGATCTGGTTACGATATAGAAAAATAAACAGCGAGTTGAGCAAGGTGCACTTTTTCATCGCCACATTGGGATTCAGCGGCTACCCGTATTGTGAAGCGTATGCTGACGAAAAAATGAACAGCTGGATCACCGGTCATATCCATGCGTTGGAGTATTTCGGTGGTACACCTCGTATCCTGATCCCTGACAACTGTAAAATCGCCACCCATCGTCCCAATCACTATGATCCCGAAATCAATAAGACGTGGACTGTAGGTGTTAATATTTATAGGAGCGAACGAATCGGCCTGTCAAATCTTAAGAATCTGGTTAATCCGGGTATTGCTGCAATAACTATAGGGCTTACCATCCACAACAACATACCAGTCTACTTCATTAAAAACCCCCGCTTTTAGCTCTTAAACGAGACTGTGGAACGTTTGCCTTGAACCATCATGCCACGATAGACAGGGTTTTTCAGGATCCTGTATAGCGTAGCGGATGTCCATACCTTTTTCATGACATCCTTATCAATCTGTGAAATGGGTGGTGCTGATAACGCGAAATAATCATTTGATGACAAATTCGGAAGGAACAAGAGCTTAATATTCAATCCACTGGTCGCAGGAAAGTCATGACCAGATTTATCATTGCTTCTTTTTCTTGAGGTTGTGATTCTGCGATCATGATAACCAAAGCTACAAGGGTATGGTCATCAATGACCTTTACTTGATTTTTAATTAAGGCATTGTTTCTTTCTAAGAAATACAAGAATATTGCAGCAGCAATTCTTTTATTACCATCAACAAATGAATGATTTTTTACAATGAAATATAATAGATTGGCAGCTTTTTCTTCTAACGAAGGATATACATCAACATCATCGTATGTCTGGTATATAGCTGCAATGCTTGAACGAAAAGATTCGTCTTTTTCTTTGCCAAAAACATCACTCCTACTGCTGTATTCCATGCTCATGATGATTTCCTTACATTCATCATATTCAAGAATAAAAAATGCTTGAGTACCCTGAGGCTTTCTTATTGCTTCGTGGTCATAGTCATCAAGTAGATTCAATGCGATAGAGTATGTTTGAACGACATCGAGTATTTGTTTTGCATCTAAAAGATCCTGGGATCTTTTCATAATCTGAATAGCCATGTTCAATTGATGTAAGCGCTCATCGTTGACAGCATACCCCTGTACTATATATTGCTTAAGGATTATGCTAGCCCACTGCCTAAATTGGACACCACGCTTTGCGTTTACTTTATATCCAATTGCAAGAATCATGTCCAAATTAAAATATTCTGTATCGTACGAGCGAGCACGAGTATCAGGTACATGTGCATTTTTTGCACATGTACTATCATGCTCAAGTTCTCCAGCCGAATAAATATTACGAATATGACGGCCAATAACAGTTCTATCCGTCTGAAATAGCGCTGCCAGCTGCTGACGGTTTAACCAAACAGTATCCTGTTCAGGAGCAACTTTAACCTCAAGCTTAAGTTCTCCATTCTCGAATATAACAATTTCATTTGGCAGATTGTCCACGATATTTGCCCCCATTTGTGTTCTGTGCCTTGTAATTATATCAAATTTAAACCAATATGTTTACAACCCACCAAGCTATCAACAAACTAAGGTAAGTAGTATTAGATTCACTATCAAAAACGCCACCTCCTGGGGATGACGTTTAAGTGGATCTCTTTCTCCAGCAAGCCTGTTGCCAGTTTATTGTTGATAAATCTTGTTAAAGCGTTCCATAGTGAAGACCAACGGATTAGAATTTTCTTTCATATACTTTCTCAATCTTGACCTTCACAAAAAATTAAATGTTTCTGATTTGAAAATATTCTGCGTCCTATTCACTCTTCTCCGCCACAAACACGCATCGGAAACGATGCGTGTTTTATGTGGCGGGAAGAAGGGATTCTTGGCGGTAATCGAAAGAGGAAGACCTACCGACAGGCAAACTGCCCCCATTCGGCCGGGCTAGTTGGCAGGCAAGGACTCATACTATCATCAAACAGGTAACCCTGTGAATTTCAAGCAGTTTAAACAAGTTCGGTAAGAACTTTATGATGTAAGAGTGGAAGATACCTTGCAGTTAGTAAGTTAGAAAAAGCTCCGGATGCTTCATTAGATAAAATTCACTTCTGAGTGAGAAGCATATAACCCGATAGAGGATTCGATCAAGTAAAGCAGTAGTCAAGACAGGATCTCCACCATCTCAACCAAATCTGTAATTACTTTTAGCAGAAACAGTCTTTATGGGGTCTCGACATTTTCAGCTTTTTAACTAAGTCCGCTATCTGCCATTCTAAGCCCATATAACTGCCATTGGCTTTATCACTTCCGCATTTCCCGTACCAGTAACAGATTAATTATCGGAAGCTACTCTATACGCCAACTGGAAATTACTACTATAAGGGCGTTTTCAAACCTCATTTTCACAACCTTCCGAATTGGTACCTGGCACCAATGTGCCCATGTGAAAAGTTGTCTGAACGACCCAGGGAATGGGTATGATGAATCGTGATATAATGCACATGAGTTACTTTTCATTGGGAGGCGAGAAAATGACAAGAGAGGATATTCTGCTTTATGAAATTGAACATGGTGAAAATAAAAAGCTGGAATTTAAGGTAACGCTTCCATCTGATAGTAAAAAGTATGTGAAGACAATTATCGCCTTCTCCAATACTGCTGGCGGGAAATTAATAGTTGGCGTCGATGATAATCGAAAAGTTATTGGCTTACCAGACAAGCAGATATACACCATAAAAGATGCCATTACGGATACCATTTCAAACATGTGTGAACCGCAGATAATACCAGATATTTATGTTGCAGAGATTGGAGACAAACGCATAATCGTGGTCGAAATATATCCTGGACCAAATTGTCCCTATTACATTAAATCTATAGGACTGCAGAACGGGACATATATACGTATTAGCGGTTTATCAAAACTTGCTGATGATACGAGCATAAAAGAGCTCCAATTCAGGGGAAACAATTTAAGATTCGATGAAATAGTCAATTTACAACAGGCTGTTGAAAAACAAGCGATAGATAAACTGTGCCAAGATATCACTGCTTTTCGCAGAAAGTCGGCGAATGAAGATGAAAACAAATCAATACATGCCGTAGAAATTAAGGATTTGGTTAACTGGAAAGTTTTAGTGCAAAAAGGAAAAGAACATTTAGCAACAAACGCCTTCATTTTACTGACAAGTGATCATTATGAATATGCCAGTATACAGTGTGCAAGATTTAAAGGCGTGGATAGAACTGTATTTATCGATAAAAAAGAATACGCAGGGCCCATATACGAACAGATTGATAATGCGTACAAATTCATTTTGAATCACATCAACCTGGCTGTCGGAATTGATGACTTGCAGAGAAGCGAGCGATACGAGTTGCCGATCCGCAGCATTCGCGAGATGATTGTCAATGCGGTTACTCACCGCAATTATATGATCGATAGTCGGATTCAAGTAGCGGTTTATGATAACCGGATTGAGGTAACCTCCCCAGGAATGTTATTTGGTTCTTTAGATATAGCAGCTATTAGGGCTGGTCGATCTGAAACAAGAAATCGGACAATAGCTCGTGTTTTTGATAAAATGCGCCTGATTGAGAGCTGGGGATCGGGCATTCGCCGCATAATCGAAGACTGTGCCCAGTTTAAGCTGCCAGAGCCAGAATTTTCGGAAATCGGCGATGCTTTCCGAGTTGTCGTTTATCGCAAGCAAATGATGCAATCAGCTATCTACCAAGCAGGTGCCGAGCAAGTACCGAGCAAGCACCGAGCAAGCACCGAGCAAGTTACAGAAGAACGAATCAGAGAGCTCATTGAATATTGTATAACGCCAAGAAAGAGAAGTGAAATGCAGGCTTTTTTGGGACTTAGCCATAGAGAGCATTTTAGAGAGGCAATATTACAGCCACTACTTGAGAAAAGATTATTAGAACCAACTGTTCCAGATAAACCAACGAGCAGCAGGCAAAGGTATGTAAAAGTCACAAATGAGTAAAAAAGGCGGCTCGTAAAACAGCACATAAGTGATGAATGTTTGATGTCAAGATGCTTCTTTTTGCTATTATATTATTTTGCGTTCAAAGAGAGCCTTTGGAGGTCAATCATGGTGAAAGAAAAACACAGTAACAAGAAACAGATTTGTTTGGAATGCCAGCGCTTGAAAGCAGAGAATGAAATTCTGCGCCGTGAAATTGAAATGCTCAAGAGAGTAGCCTCGAACAATCGTCAACAGAGTCAACAAGAGGACAACGGTACTTCAAACAGCAACGACTTCATATCTGTTGAGATGAAACTGATTGATCGAAATCCAAGTGAATCTGCTGTTACCAAAGAAAGCTCACTGTTACAGAAAATCGAATTATTCAGATCGTTATTTAAAGGTCGTGACGATGTATATGCCGTGAGGTATGTAAGAAAGCGTGATGGAAACCCCGGATATACGCCAGCCTGTAAAAACATATGGAAACCTGGAATATGTCCAAAACCGAAAATTAGTTGTCATGATTGCAGCCATAAAGACTATTTACCAATTGATGATCAAGTCATCGAAGACCATTTTCGTGGTGAAAAAGTCATTGGCGTTTACCCCCTGCTTGAAGATGACCACTGCTGGTTTATTGTCATTGACTTTGATAAAGGTGATTGGCAGGCTGACACGCGCGCTATTCAGAAGTACAGCACTGAAAAGAAACTGACCATTGCCATAGAACGATCTCGATCAGGCAAGGGCGCTCACATCTGGTTTTTCTTTAGCGAACCGATTCCTGCTTATAAAGCTCGTAAATTCGGAGCTGTTCTGATTACGGCAGTTATGCAGCAACGGCATGAAATGAGCTTCACATCATATGATCGGATGATTCCGGCACAGGACTTTCTGACAAAAGACGGATTAGGTAATTTGATTGCCTTGCCGTTACAAGGTCAAACGGCCAGGGCAGGAAACACCTGCTTTGTAGATGCAGAATTCAATCGATACACAGATCAATGGTATTTTCTGAGCCACGTCCATCGCTTTTCGGAAGCAGAGATTGATGAACTGATTGGATCTCTGTCAGAAGAAACTGAGTTAGGTGAGTTAAGTGATTTATCTGATAATGAACAGAAAAAGCCGTGGAACCGTGAGAAAAAAGTCATTCTAGGACCAGAGGACTTCCCTTTGACCTTGACAGTAACATTATCAAATGGAATATATATTCCAACCCAGGGGCTGTCTCAGCGAGCGCTCAATAAAATGAAACGCCTGGCCGCTTTTCCTAATCCGGAATTTTACAAAAAGCAAGCGATGCGATTTTCCACCTGGAACACACCAAGAATTATTGCCTGCCATCAGGAGCATGATGGATATATCCAACTGCCGAGAGGCTGTATTGGCGAAATGAGCAAATTGTTCGATCAAACAAATCTAGAATGGCAAATTAATGATGCACGCCAAACAGGCAGGCCGATTCGTGTTTCATTTAATGGACAACTTCGATCGATGCAACAGGAAGCAGCAGATGCGTTGATCAAAAATCAAATGGGTGTTTTGTGTGGAACTACAGCATTTGGGAAAACGGTTACTGCCATCAGCCTCATTGCTTATTATGGCATCAATACGCTTGTTCTGGTCAATAGTGTACCTTTGATGCAACAATGGCAAGATAAGATATCACAATTTCTTACCATCGAAGAAGCTTTGCCTGACATAGAAAAAACACGCGGTAGAAAGAAAAAACGCAATATAATCGGTCAACTGGGCGGATCACGCAATGATTTACACAACACAATTGATGTCGTCGTGTTCAATTCTGCTATTTCCGGGCATGATGTGAAGGATTTTGTTAAAGACTACGGTTTGGTTATTGTTGATGAGTGCCACCATGTAGCGGCTTCTACATTTGAAAAAATTCTGTCGCAAGTAACCGCAAAACATATTTTTGGGCTTTCAGCTACGCCTGTCAGGCAAGATGGCAAACAGCCAATTGTTTACATGCAATGCGGTCCCATTGTCTTCCGTGACGATGCTAAAAAGCAGGCAGCGGACAGGCCCTTCTCACATATTCTGCTGCCTCGCTTTACGAGTTATCAGCTGCCGATTGAATGGGATTCAGCAAATACGCAGATTCAAGATATTTTTACCGATCTCTCAGTATCCAACAGTCGGAATCAGCAGATTATCCTTGATGTGATGAAGGAAGTCGAGAACTGCAGAAATGTAATCATCTTGACTGATCGCAAAGAGCATGTTGAAAGACTGACTCAGGAAATCAAGCCACATTTTCCCAATGTCATTGCATTAACTGGAACTGGAACAATCAAACATAAAAGGGAAAAATTGGCGATGGTTGAACAATACCCAATCGATCAGCCAATCTTAATTGTCGCGACAGGAAAATATGTTGGAGAAGGTTTTGATGTGCCAAGATTAGACACATTATTTCTGGTTATGCCATTTTCATGGAAGGGGACACTTGCGCAATATGCCGGACGTCTTCATAGACTATACAGCGGAAAGAATGATGTCTTGATTTATGATTATGTTGACGCTCATGTTTCGGTTCTTGAGCGCATGTATGGGAAAAGGCTGAAGGGATATAGAGATCTTGGCTATCAATTAGGAGAACCAGGTTTACCACCAGCAAGATCAAACTTCATATTTGACAAAAGTGATTATTGGCAGTCTCTCGAAAACGACTTAATCAATGCGCGGGAAACGATCTGGATTTCGACCAGCACGCTGACTATTCGAGCGATGTTTATGCTGGAAAAAGCGGTTATGCACAGCTCAAATGACCGGAGAGAAATCATGTTGTATGTACCAATGAAATACTTAGATGATACCTATTCAGGTAAACCAGAATTGACCAGAAAATTGAAAAAATGCGTTCAGAACCTTAACATACTTGTTCAACCTGATGTTGATTTCCATTGCAATGCAGTTATTATTGACCAGAGGATTCTTTGGTATGGCAGCTTAGCCCCGCTTGGTTTTGTTCATGAGAATGATAGCATTATGAGAATAGAAAGCCCAAAATTGTCAATGGACATGCAAAGCATATTGACAGATCACCGTATTACTATAAAAACACCACCTGTATAGATGATGTTCTCCCGGTGATAACCGTAAGGTACGTAACTTCCGATGAACTTACCCTGCCTTTCTGTAACTCGCTTGACCTGCTAGCATAATTCGCCATCTCTATGTTATTTATCTCGATAGACACTTGTATTCTTGTAAGGAAAAGCGTGTAATATTCCGTACAATCCTTAACTTCCCACACATTATACCCTGCGTGACAAAAGGCACCTGTTCATGAA
>JAWSUP010000072.1:0-13848 GCA_033549405.1 Bacillota bacterium
CGGCGTATCGCGACTGCAACCCGGGTGTTCTGTCCTGGTTCTCGGTTCGGGTCCGGTCGGAATACTGATTGCCCAGGTCGCCAAAGCCTTCGGTGCACTGCATGTCTCTTGCACGGACTTGTTTGACAAGGCACTGTCGGTCGCCAAAGAAGTCGGCATCGACAACCCCATCGATGTCCGGGCCGTCAACATCATTCCCCTGATGCTGGCCAACACACAGAACGTCGGCGTCGATATCATTTTCGACACGGTCGGTTCTGCTGAAACGCAGGAGCAGGCGCTGCGCCTTCTGGCCGGCGGCGGCACGCTTGTCAACATGGTATCGCATACTGACCAGCTTACCTACAGCCTCATGGATATCAGCGGCGAAAAGCACATCACCGGCAGCTCCAACAACCTCTACAGTGACGTTCTGACAGCCATCAAGCTGCTCGCTGCCGGCCGCGTTCAGGTTAAGCCGATCATCACGCACCGGGTGCCGCTCACCGAAGTCAGCAAAGGATTTGACATCCTGCTGGACCGCTCAAAAAGCAACGCCCTTAAAGTTATCGTACTGCCCTGAACCTGTTGAGACACCCTTTTCAGGATATCTCTGTTTGGGATGTATCCTTTTGGGATTCTTCTGCTTCGGATGACTCTGGTGCCGATGTTTCTGTTGCTGCTTTAACATCCTGTTGATCAGTACCAAGATAGCGCAGCCGAAACGCCTGGGGTGTCAGGTCAAATTGACTGCGGAACACCTGGCTGAAATAGGATGGTGTTGAAAACCCGCAGACAGATGCGATTTCGCTGCAGGTCAGTGTCGTATGCAGAAGCAAGTAGCGTGCCCGGTCCAGCCGAACCTGCTGTAGATAGTTTCCCGGTGTCTTGCGGGTGGTTCTGACGAAAAGCCTGTGGAAGTAAATCGGGCTGAGGTTGGCCATTTCACCCAGTTTCTCCAAAGTGATTTTCTCCGAATAGTGCGCATGGATGTAGCCCAGCGTCTCCATAACGGCCTGGACGCTCTCTCGCTGCGCCCGGTTTGCCGGTGTATTGCTGGCATCCTGACTGATCATGTGGATCAATTCCAACAGACGGATGCGCAGCGCCAGCCGGTCCGGCTCGGATTTGGATCGGGCCAGCAGGTTGATGGCAGAAAAGCAATCGATATAGCGGCTCTCATTCTGCACTTTCATGCAGGCAGGAATAGGATTCAGACAGGGGTTGTCAATCCGGTCTTGAAAACGCAGATACCGTGTCTCCCTGTAATCATCGATCGTTTTGCCGCTGTCTCCCAGAAGATCCAGGTTCAGGTACCAGCAGGAATAGGGCGGTATGCTGTTGCAGGTCTGCCCGGGACGACGGAAGATCAGGTGGCCTTTTTTAATTTCGTAGGCTGTGCCGTCGACCCAGGTTGTACCGCCGTCCGCCAGATAAAATTCGATTTCATAGTCATAGGCATAGCGTTCAGGTGTCCTGACCCCGATGTGGCCCGTCCGCCGATGAACGCCCGGCGTATAGCCGACATTGAGCACATTGGGCCGGAGATCTTGGACAGAAACGGTTCTTTCGCTGGATTGTGTCATCTCTAATCAACCTTCCTGAAAGCTAAGATATTGACAGAACAAGCTAAGCGTTCAGCTTGACCACTTCTTTATTTATCATTAAATTATATCATATAGGGCAATTTCCCAAGTCAAGATCCTGATACTCCGACTGATCAGCTGCAAAGAACGATATGATCATCAGGACCAGCCAAAATGAACCATCAATCAAGGAGGTGCACCATGCTGGATGCTCAAACAGTCAAACGGATCGCCAAAGAGATGGGGGCCGACCTGGTCGGGATTACCCCGATGTCACGCTTCGAAGGGGCGCCCAAACAGATGGACCCGCGCTACATCATGCCCAATGCCAAGTCCATGATCGTAGTGGCCTTTCGCATCAATCGCGGCGCCCTGCGCGGTATCGAAGAAGGCACCCATTTCATGAACTACGCGTCCATGGCCTATGGCGCCATCAACACAGTCTTCATGCCCAATTTCGTCATCCGCTTCAGCCGCATCTTCGAGGATGAAGGGTATGAGGCGATGCCTTTTGGCTATGAAAGCACCTTCGGCAATTCAGTGGACAACAATCGTATGGCGGATCCGTCTGAACCGCTGCCTCCCCTGCGCGACAAGATGCTTTGGAGTAAACCGGTCTCACCGGACAAACCGGCGCCGGACGTGCTCGTTCATATGCGCATCGCCGCCTATCTGGCTGGCCTGGGCGAGATCGGCTTTTCCAAAGTTTTCCTGACACCGCAGTTCGGGCCTCGCCAGCGCCTGTTCATGGTGATGACGGAAATGGAACTTGAGCCTGACCCGATCTATGACGGTCCGCCGCTCTGTAACCGCTGCATGGCCTGCGTTGACGAATGCCCCGTTAAGGCCTTCAGCCCTCATCGGACAACAAAAGTGACGCTGGCCGGTCACGAAGTCGAGTGGGCCGAATTTGACCCCTATAAGTGCAACTACGCTTTCAAAGGCTCCGAATTACCAACAGATGGTGTCAAAGGGCACTACATTGAAGGCCGAGACGATTGCCGCCCTTCTGCGATATCGCCCTTTTACAAAAAACCGCGCAATGTCTTCACCCATGGCCAGGCTATCTGCGGCGGCCGCGGCTGCATCCGGGCCTGCATGATCAGCATGGAGGAGCGCGGTGTGATCGAAAATAAATTCAAGACGCCATTCCGGACCGAAAAGCCCTGGCTGATCGACTGGTCGGATTACGATCCCGATGATCCGCGCGCACGCTAAGGGGCTGTTAAGCATTTAAGGCATGCCCATAAAAGGCGGCCTGAATGAGTTATCATGTTTTCTGACTGTCAGGAGGATGTCTCATGCTGGACGCACAATCTGTCAAACGAATCGCCAAAGAGATGGGCGCCGATCTGGTCGGTATCACCCCGATGTCCCGTTTTGAAGGGGCGCCTAAACAGATGGACCCGCGCTACATCATGCCCAATGCCAAGTCGATGGTCGTGGTGGCTTTTCGCATCAATCGCGGCGCCCTGCGCGGCATCGAAGAAGGCACCCATTTCATGAACTACGCGTCGATGGCCTATGGCGCCATCAACACGGTCTTCATGCCCAATTTCGTCATCCGCTTCAGCCGCATCTTCGAGGATGAAGGCTATGAAACGATGCCATTTGGCTATGAAAGCACCTTCGGCAATTCAGTGGACAACTATCGCCTTCCAGATCCGTCTGAACCTCAGCCGCCGCTGCGCGACAACATGCTGTGGAGCAAGCCGGTCTCCCCGGACAAGCCGGCGCCGGACGTGCTCATCCATGTCCGAATCGCCGCCTATCTGGCCGGGCTGGGCGAAATCGGTTATTCCAAGGTCTTCCTGACACCTCAGTTCGGACCGCGCCAGCGCCTGTTCATGATTATGACCGAACTTGATCTCGAGCCGGATCCGATCTATGACGGACCGCCGCTCTGCAACCGCTGCATGGCCTGCGTGCGCGAATGTCCCGGTCAGGCCATCAACCAGAAAAAGACGGTTAAAGTCACGCTGGATGGCCATGAAGTTGAATGGGGCGAATTCGACCCGTACAAATGCCTGTGGGCCTTCCGCGGTGCTGAAGAAACAAAAGCAGGCGAAAAAGGCCATTACATCGAAGGTCGGGATGATTTCAAACCATCACCCTACACACCTTTCTACAAAAAACCGCGCAATACATTCACCCATGGCGAAGCCATTTGCGGCGGCCGCGGTTGCATCCGGGCCTGCATGATCAACATGGAGCAGCGCGGCGCTGTCCAGAACAAATTCAAGACACCTTTCCGCACCGAAAAACCCTGGCTGGTCGACTGGTCAGATTACGATCCTGATGATCAGCGCGCCAAGTAAGCGTCAACCTGCTGTCAGCAGGCGATCGACGACCAGTTGCCTGAATTCCGGTGACAGGGTCATGAAATAGGCAGTAAAGCCGGTTACGCGGACAACCAGGTCCGGATATTGTTCCGGATGCAGGTGCGCGTCCCGTATCTTTTCGGCGTCGACGATATTGATGTTGATCAGGGTGCCGCCGCGCTTCAGGTGCGTCTCGAGCAGGGCCATCACCAGTTCGATGCCGCCTTCATTTTCTGTTACACCCGGATCGAGTTCAAGCTGGAAGGGCGCCGTGTTGCCGCGTCCGCACTGGACAGCGGCAATGGCTTCTGACAGGGCTGTCAATTCGCCATTCTTCACCGCACCCGGCATC
The DNA here is from genome assembly GCA_033549405.1 of Bacillota bacterium. Lineage (GTDB taxonomy): Bacteria > Bacillota > Clostridia > Saccharofermentanales > UBA5734 > JAAYBY01. The sequence goes on from JAWSUP010000072.1 coordinate 4,239, forward strand.
GGATTGGCGCCGTGATTGATCGGTGCCTGTGCCAGCCGGCCGTTGGGTGTCGCACCAACCTGTTTGCCATAGGCGATGGTCCTGGACCAGGAAAACAGGCCTGGAATAAAACGGATGCCTTCATCAGATGTGCCCCGAACCGTTATGTCTGTAAACAGCCGGGAAATCCGGACAGCCCATTGCTGCCCCAGGCTGTCGCGCTGGCCGAACCGCTCTGCTGACTGCATCAGGGCGCGGATCAGATTGCCTGCGGGTCCGGCATAATTGTTCTTAATAGCCTCGCCGATCTCTGCCCAGGTGATGCGCTTTTCGCGCTCGACGCGCTGTTCCAGCGCGGCAAATGAGTCCGCAGCGACAGCGATGCCGGATCCGTCGACCCCGATCGTGTAATAGTCCAGCGTATGGTAGGAGGCATCGCACCCCTTTTCGATCGGGCCCTTGCAGAAAAGGTTCAGAAAAAGCTCCGGTGAGTTAAACCGGTTGGTGCGCACCTGAAAGTCTGTTGTCTTGAAGACAACTTCCATGGCTGCCTGCAGGTGCTTTTCAAACAGCTGCCACAACTGCTCAACCGACGGCTCAGCATCTGCCGCCATCAGCTCGTTAAAGGCAACCTCGAAGATCCGGGCCAGATTGACTTTGATGCAGTCATTGAGGCAGTATTCGACACCGGGGATAGCCATCCAGTTGCAGCCGACCGCGATGCGCTGCCGTGCCAGTTCGGCTGAAAAGCCATTTTTCATGAATCCGGTCACGAGGGACTCGTCTCCGGAAAAGCGCGGCCAGCCATTTTTGTGCTTGAAGAGCAGTTCAACACCGCGGCGGAAAAAGGCCCGGTCGAGACCGTCATGGACGCGGATGGTCAGGTTGGCTGCCACATTCAACCGATCGGCAGCCTCGAGGATCAGCCAGGACAGTCGGTTGGTTATATCATTGCCGTCCGCATCCGGTCCGCCCAACTGATAATACTTCGTGTCTGACATCAGGAGCCCGGCCAGTAAATAGACAGCATCCTCATCATCGATGAGACCTGCCGCTTTATCCGCTTCGTAGTACGGACGCAGCAGCTGGTCCAGCTGACCGCCGCAGCCTTCGCGGTTATAGGAGCGCCCGGCTATGTTATACCAGGACATGAACTGGCAGGCCTCACGGAAGCTGCGCGGCGGGTTTTCAGCAATCCAATCGTTGGCTGCAAGCATGGCAGACAGGTTGTCACGCAGCAGCGGATCTGCTTCAAGGTCCCGTTTACGATAGATCTCCAGAGATGTCCGCCTGATCCAGTCCATGATGGCCTCAACCAGCATAGCTTCTGCCCGATAAAAGGATCGCGTTTCTTCATCGTGCACATTCTGCGCTTCGTAGCGGCGAATCTTGTCCAGCAGGCCTTGCCAGCCCAGGGAAAAGCCGATCCGGATGTCTCCGCAGAAGTGGTGTACCTGGCCGATGCCATGGTCGATCGCATAGTGGTTGATCAGCGCTTCGTATTCCGTGAAAGGGTAATCCGGGTTCCAGCGTACTTTGCGGTGGCGCTGCAGGATCTTGAAATAGTTGCCCGCCATCGGAGAATAAGAGACGACAACCGGCGGAAACGACACCGTCATGTCACGGTAATTCTCAGCCCAGGCCAGATAGCCATGGAAATCGCCATTGGCGTGGTTTGGTGTCGGTTTCCAGCTGTAGTCCGCCGGCGCCACCAGGTAATGGTAGTCATCTTCGTCCATCGGCCCGTTCACCTGGATCTTCTTTTTCGTCTCGGCGATCTTGTCCTGCCGCAGGCGGGCGATCCGTTCATTGTACAGCGTTCTTTTCTCATCAGGTGACTTTTTCATCATCGTGGGCTCCTGTTCTTGTTGGAATGCTGTTTTTTTTGGTTACTGCTACTTTTGGGTTGCTGTTCCTGTGTGCCTGTAGTCGGCTTCGTTATCTACAGCATGTGACGCTCATATGGTCCTGCCTGTCATTTCGGGCCGATGACAGTGACCTGTTCTGACCGGGCCAGGTCGGTCAACGCTTGAACTCGATCCGCCGTCAGCGGCTTGATGTCCCCCAATGTGTAGGGCAAGTCGATCGGCGCATATTTTGCTCTGGCGAAAGCATTATAGTTGAGCAGTTCGTAAGTGGCATTCGGGCAATGCTCGTGGATCCAGCGGGCGATCTGTTGGATGTTGTCATCCTGGTCGGTCCATCCAGGGATCAGGGGCGTCCGGATGACAAGCGGTATTTTGCGAAGGGCCAACTGCTCCAGATTAGCCAGAAGCTGTCGGTTGGACAGGCCGGTCGCCTCAAGATGCTTCTGCTCATCCATGATCTTGATGTCGCAATAGATGCGGTTGATGTGCACAAGCAAGGGTTCAAGCGCAGCAAATGGTATAGACAGGTTGCTTTCGATCGCTGTATCGATGTTCTCTTCCTGGCAGGCCTCCAGCAGGCTATAGGCAAAAGACGCCTGCAGCAACGGTTCGCCGCCGGACAAGGTGACGCCGCCGCCGGATGCCTGGTAATAGTCGAGATCGGCGTGGATGACAGCCATGACTTCTTCTGTGCTCATGGATTTACCGATCCGGACCAATGCCTGCGCCGGGCAGACAGACACACAGCGAAAGCAATTTGTACAGGCAACCGCGTCAAAGTGGCGTTCGCCGTCCCGGAACACGATGGCTCCAGGCTCACAAACCTGCGCACAGGCTTGGCAGCCGATGCACTGGCCGGCATAAAAAGCCAGCGTCGGCTTTGGGTCGATCGCCTCCGGATTGTGGCACCAGGGGCAGCGCATGATGCAGCCCTTCAGATAGACGGTCGTGCGGATGCCGGGCCCGTCATGCAGGCTGAAACGCTGGATATCGGATATAAAGCCGGTCAGTTTTGGCATCTTTCTGTCCTTCCCGCAATCGCTCTTATACCATAACTATCGCACGGTCAGGCAGGCAGGACAATATGCCGTTTTGTCGAAAAGTGTTCTGATATTGTGATTTGCTATCATTAATACACGCGATTCAGAAGGATCAGGTGTTTATCGGAGCGAGTGATTCCATAACGGCTGCAAATGACAGTTTATTTTCCCTGGCGATTCTGGCGATGTCTTCATACTCAGGTTTCATTTTAACTACTTCATGACCTGTAGCTTTCTTGAATCGGACTGGTCCGAATGCCGTCTGCCGGATGATCTCCTCGCGCTGCAGCGTATAACGTCTGCTGATACTCTCACGTACACCGAGTGTTGTCGTGTGTTGAAGCATCAGCGCAGCGAACTGATCCGTTGCGTCCCGACGGCACATGCAAGTCAGCAGGATGCCAGGTCTGGACTTTTTCATGCCAATGGGGGTTGTGTAGACATCCAGCGCGCCGGCAGCGAAGAATTGCTCCTGGGCAAAGGCTAATGCCTCCGGTGTCATGTCATCCAGGTTGCAGGAAAGCTCAGCAACTTCGTCTCCCTGCTCGGACGTGTACCCCAGGAAGGCACGAACGCAATTCGCGACAGCAAAGTCCTTTTTCCCCATGCCATATCCGATTTGCGCAACCCGCATGACCGGCAGGGAATCAAATCGCATTGCGAAGAACTTCAGCAAAGCCGCTCCTGTTGGTGTACACAGCTCACCCTGGATGGTGCCGCCATAGATCGGCACGTCGCGCAGGATGTTTGCCGTAGCCGGCGCCGGAACCGGTAAGATGCCATGGGCACAGCGCACATGACCGCTACCGACATGAACCGGTGAAGCCAGCACCTGATCTGGTGCAATCGCCTCTATCAGCAGACAGACACCAACGATATCTGTGATGGCATCCAGTGCACCGACTTCATGCAGGTGAACAAGCTCTATCGGGACTTGATGCACCTCACTTTCAGCGGCTGCGATCAGGTGATAGATGGCCTGGGCTTGCTGTTTGACCTGATCACTGACTTCCAGCTGCTCAATGACGGCATTGATTGAAGTCAAGCTGCCATGATGGTTGTGTTCGTGAGTAAGCTTGTCTTGTTCGTGAGTATGTTCGTGGTTATGGTCATGGTGATTCTCGTGGTGATGCTTGTGGTTAAACTCGTGGTGATGGTCATGGTCATTGTGACGTTCATGATCATGATCGTGCTGCAGCGATACATCACTGCTACTTTCCTCTGTGTCACCAACGCGAACCACGATATGAGAACCGGCGAGACCGCACTTGACCGATTTTTCGAGTGTAACCGTTACGCCCGGCAGTCCAATTTGATTCAATTGCTCGAGAAAGCTTTCGCGATCGGGTAGCAGCTCCAGCAAAGCCGCCATCAGCATATCGCCGGCAGCCCCCATGTTGCATTCCAGATAAAGCGTTTTCATGTTGATACCCCCATATGATTGATCATACTAGCCAGATATCCGGCGCCGAATCCATTGTCGATATTGACGACACTGATGCCGCTGGCGCACGAATTCAACATGGAAAGCAATGCAGCCAGGCCGTTCATCGATGCACCGTACCCCACGCTGGTCGGTACACCGATCACCGGGCAGTCGGCCAGACCGCCGATGACGCTGGCAAGGGCTCCCTCCATGCCGGCGATGGCGATAATGACCCGGGCTTGCATAATGTCGTCAAGATATTTTAACAACCGATGCAGTCCGGCTACCCCGACGTCGTAGAGACGAACCACGTCGTTACCAAGCACCTCGGCAGTCAGGGCCGCTTCTTCTGCAACCGGCAGGTCGCTGGTGCCGCCGGTCGCGATGACAATCCGGCCGATACCGTCGGGAACCGGTTTGGCGCCGATGATGCCGACCCGGCCTGTGCGATCGTAACTGAGCGGATGGATCTTTCCGACCAGCCCGGCCGTTTCTTCCGCCAGCCGCGTGATCAGGATGGTCCGCTGCTCTTGCCTGAGGATAGCTGAAATGATGTCAATAATCTGTTCAGCGGTCTTGCTGGCGCCATAGATGACTTCGGCCACACCCTGGCGCATAGCCCGATGATGGTCCAGTTTGGCAAAGCCAAGGTCCTCGAAGGGCTGCATTCTGAAACGAAGCAGCGCCTCGTCGGGTGAAAGGGCGCCATCTGCAACCTGCTTGAGAATATTCAATGTTTCGTTTTGTTTCATTGTCAGTCTCCCCTGCTCTTGAGATCCAACAGGACATGGGAAAACAATCGGCCCAGTTCCTCCAGGATCATCGTTCTTTTTTCAATAGCCATATACAACTGCGGCGTCGGCAACTGCAGGCGGGCCGTGTCGTCGCCCAGCACGCGTACGCGCAAATCAGAAAAACCCAGTTCAGCCAGTTTTCCCTCTGCCTGCTCGACCCGTTCCAACAGATCGTTTGTATAGGCCTGTCCTGTTGGTATCCGGGTCGCCAGACAGGCATACGCCGGTTTGTCGGCAGTGAACAGGTCTATTTGGCGAGACATCTGGCGAACCTGTTCTTTGCTGATGCCACATTCAGCAAGCGGCGAAAGCACCCCCAGTTCACGGATGGCAGCCATCCCTGGTCGGTCACCGGCATCATCCGACGCGTTGGTACCGTCGATCACCACGGTATAGCCATCCTGCCGGGCCTGACCGATCAGCTGGGTGAAAAGCCTTTTTTTACACAAGTAGCAGCGGTTGGCCGGATTGGCCTTGAGCTCCGGGACCGCCAGAATGTCGACCGGGATTACGGTCAGCTCGACACCCAACTGTCGGCAGAGCCGATGGGCATCGATCAGCTCGAATTGCGGCTGGAATTGCGATTTGATCATGTAAGGCTTGATGTCACAGCCATTATTGCGGGCAAAAGCCAGCAATAGGGAGGAGTCGGTTCCTCCTGAAAAAGCCAGTGCAACCTTGCTGTTTGTGGTAAAAAACGATTGAAGAGCCTGAGTGCTGCCTGACGGAAACTGGGCAGGTTCTCCGTCTGTCTTGAATTTGGCGGTTGCATCGTAGTGGTTATTGGTGTCCGTCATGATTTTTCCTCTTTTCCGCCGCTTATGCGGCTATCAGACGCTGTTCCTTCAAACATGCCAGTAAAGTGTGTCTGTCTGTATGTCTATTTCGTTGCTGATCCGACCGTTCGATCCGACCAGTTGGTGATCAGGTTTGATATGTCTACAAAAACCTCCGCACTATTGACAGACAAAAAAACTGCCAGCCTGACTTTCAATCAGGAACAGCAGCCTTCATGCACTGCGTGATGTTTCTGAAAATGGTTTGGGCAAAGGAACCCAAGTGTATCCTTTGAAACAGGTTGTGCCGATTCATTTCGGCAATATGCTGCTATCTTATCGAACAACCAAATGCTTGTCAATTAGTTTAACAATATTGCAGTGAACGGCAGTGAACAAATAGTTACTAATAATCCATTTATGTTCTGATATTGCGATTCCCTGCTATAATGGGTTTATGAAGCGTGTTTCTGATGTCGTCATCGTTCCGACCGATCTGGAAGAAAAGCTGGATTTCAACCAGGAAATCCCGCATACGGTTCACCTGAAACTTTTTGGGACAGAGGACATCGTCCCGCTGCATTACAGCGAGACGATCGAGATCCTGTTGTGTGATCAGCTGGATGGCACGCTAGTCATCGACGGCAAGTCGTACCGGTTGTTCGGCCACCAAGTCTTTGTTATCCCGCCCCTCATCGTGCACGCCAACCATATCAAAGCTGGACCTGGCCGGATGTTTGTCATAAAGGTTTCACTGGAAAACCTGGCCCATTTTATCGACATACCGGCCATCCTGCAGTACCGGGGTCTGACCGTATCCCGTCTGGCCCATACCGGTCCGGTTTATACTGAAATCGAACCAATTGTGCGCCACCTGATCGAGCATGACGATGATATATTCGCCCGGATGACAGCCCTGATCGACCTATTTGCTCTGCTGTGCCGCCATACAACCGATGCGGACGATGCGCTGGAATCGGTCAGCCGGTTAAAAAGCAGCTTTCTCAAGGCCGTCATTACATGGACGCTGGCACATCACCCGGAGCCCATTTCTCTGACTGATGTCACTCACCAGGTGGGTTACAGCAAATCGCACTTCTGCCACCTGTTCAAAGAACTGACCCATATGACTTGGACCGAATACCTGCACAGTGTCCGCATTTCAGCCGCATGCCGCTATCTGCAGGACGGCATGACCGTCAGCCAGGCCGGTGAGCGCAGCGGGTTCAACAATCTATCGCATTTCATCCGCATTTTCCGGCAAAACCGGGGGATGACGCCAAAAGCATACCGGCAGCAGCATGCGGTGGACCAGTGAAAGTCGTAAGAAGAATCGAAATTACGAGATACTGTAACGATGTATGGTTATCTTTACCATTCACCCCCACCGCGTGGGGCAGACTTCAGGGTGCAGGTCATCTGTGTCTGGCAGTGCCCCGGTTCACCCCCACATGCGTGGGGCAGACGGAAAACCATACAAGCTAGGTGGCCGCCAGGTCGGTTCACCCCCACACGCGTGGGGCAGACGCTCTTCTGAATCCTGAAATCGGTCAAAAAACTTCGGTTCACCCCCACACGCGTGGAGCAGACGCAGGAGCACAGCCCTACAGCTTCGTCAAGGGGCGGTTCACCCCCACACGCGTGGGGCAGATGATTTTCAACTGTGATTCAGATGTTGAGTACCGCGGTTCACCCCCACACGCGTGGGGCAGATGGGTTACCCATTTTGATTGTGCGCTCGTGGATCCCGGTTCACCCCCACACGCGTGGGGCAGATGTAAACGCAGCGGCCTCATCGGTCATGCCCTGAGCGGTTCACCCCCACACGCGTGGGGCAGATGAGAATTGCCAGCCATTCAGAGGACTTCTTTTTCGGCTCACCCCCACACACGTTGGACAGATCCATGATCTGATAGGCCCGTTGAACCATGCGCTTCGGTTCACCCCCCACACGCGTGGGGCAGATCAGGAAACCGGAGCAGATACATTCGTCTTACAACGGTTCACCCCCACACGCGTGGGGCAGATACTTAAAAAAAGCCGCTATTTCGAAGTTTGAATGAGATTTATGCCCTCGTAGTCTACAATCGATTTGCTGAACAAACCATGAATATCCATGTCATATTCCTGTTCATTATCAGAATTATAGATTAGGATCGCACCTCCCTGCCTGCAATCTGTTTTTATTTTCCACCATAATAAATCCCGAACGGTTTTATTCATTACGCTAACGAAGACACCAGTCTTAACCTCAAGCAGCCAGCGTGTCAATTCACCCTTTATAGAGGCAGGCACATTTTCCAATATCATGACAACCATCAGTCTGTTACCTCGGTTTCATTGCTGTGATTAATACCGCCCTCAACAAATTCATTTTCATCGTCCCAGAGATGTGAAGGATTCTCACCATTGATATCGGAATCATCATCTGTTTTTATTTCCAATATCCATTTGATATCATCAGCAATGCGTTTTAGAACATTCTGGTTTTTGAAATATCTTCTACAGATGGTTCTGACGTTTTTTTCCAGATCAGGACCAGACTCTGCAACGGCTTCAAAAGCAATTGTCTTTCTGAACGATAACAATCGATAAATCCTCTTGTTCAATGATTGCATGTTCGATATATATGTAACTGAGACTATCACGGAGTTTCGGTAATACATGGAGATCCATTGGCATTGGTCTTTCCTCCTGATGGTTCTATCCTTTTGATGCAGAGAACAATAGCATCATGCCAAATCCATAAGCCTTCCCAGGACCGATCCCACTGTAAAACGCATTGGTAAAAGTTGCCGGATCAGTTACAACCAGTTGACCACGAAAATGCACGCCATTATGCCACATGGCATTCGCCTTGTTCGAGGATTTGCCCCATGATTTGATCTGCTCATCTTCAGTAAGCCAAGTAAGATTGAAGCCATACTGCTCAGCTTTTCTGGTCATCCATAATTGTCGTTCCTGGGCAGTCCTTAACGAAACCCTTCTGCTGTTTTTTCCATCAGTATCGATTTTTTTAGTTGGGCAAGCAGCTATGTCGAAATTAAAAACCGATCCCGCATTGAACTTATTTACAAGCGGTGTTGTTTCGATAGGAACTTTCGCGGAAAACCCATCAGCTTTGATTTTATCCCATTCAGGCCAATCGCGTGAGAGGATAAACACCTTCACACATGCGTCATTAGCCAATATTCGATATAGTATTTCTCCTTCCTTCCTGGCTTGATTTTTATTGTTGTAAGCAGGAAAGGCTTTCATAATCGTTCTGTGCATGTCCACGCAATTTTTCAGACATTGGCGGACAGCGGGATTCTTAAAATCCAACTCAAGGCATGAAAGATACATGATTCCCTTCTCCTTTCTCGTCAGCAATGGCTGGTATTACGCTTACTCGCCTCTGTGAGTAAGCTCTTTCATTTCCGGTCGATATGATGTCCTGCCGATATACCATGCCTTTTTCGTCTTCAATTTCACAAAGAGGATTTTTACAGCTGCCTTTTTCAAGTGGAATATTCATCATCGCAGCCTCCAGTGATTCGAATCTTTCTGTGATCCCAATGAGTAGCGGTTTTGTGGCAGGACAACACTTTCTGCCCAAGTACGTGATCCAGCATGGGCAGGTTAATGCTGTCACAAATTGATCCAGTAATAACTTGTCTGCTGATATGGCTACTAAACCACCCCTGCACTAAAGTGCAGGGGATTGTTTTGCGACTGAAAGTCGCCG
>JAWSUP010000073.1:0-13848 GCA_033549405.1 Bacillota bacterium
GATGAAAATTCGTCATCGGCAGAACATGTGTGATCAATGGACGATAGTGCTCAGGATACTGCCTCAATAGTGCAACAGCTTCTTGCACATGCTTGACCGTGGAATCAGAAGTGCCATACAGGATCAGTTCATTATAATGAATCGTCCGGCTGTTCATCAGCAGGATCTCACTGCCGACCGGCAGACTGGCGAAATAGGATATGTACCCGCCCTTGCGGGCATACTTGATCGCCTTGCTCTGGAGCGCATTAGCCGGCGCAGTGATCACAACAAGATCGAAGCCCTCGCCTTCTGTCATGTCCTGATAACACGCATCGATCTCATCGGGTGTCACGACATCGGCAAAGCCATATTCCCGGATCAAGTCGAAACGCCTGCCCGGGAATTCTACGCAGACAATCCGTTCAATTCCCCGGTTATGGGCACAGACGGCATGAAGCATGCCCAGCGGACCTAATCCCAAGATCAGCACCGATCGGATGGCCTCGGGAAAGCGGCCGAAATTATTCAAGACACATGACAACGGCTCGCTCAAAGAGGCAACAGACGCATCAAGATCGCCGACATCAACCAGGTGTCCTTGCCGGACAGCCTCTGCCGGTATCACAACGTACGAAGACATGGCGCCGGCATAGGCAAAGCCAAGCGCTTTTGCAGACCGGCAGAGATTAGTCCTCCCCTGCCGGCAATAGACGCAGGCGCCGCAGCCAACCGTCGTGGCCATGGTCACGCGCTGACCTGTTCTGAGTGACCCGACATCCCCGGCGGTTTTTATGACTGTGCCGCAGAACTCATGTCCCATGACCTGCGGTGGTTCTATTCTCGGATTGCCACTGACAAAGCTCTTTATGTCCGTACCACAGATCGCGCAGGCCTCAACCTGCACCAGCACTTCGCCTGCGCTGATCTCCGGGATTGCCGTAACGGACTCGATCCGCACATCGCCCGGCGCATAATAAACAACCTTACTGCCAAAATCGACTGCCATGTTGCCACCTCCTTAATCGCTTAACAGCCACTTAATGCATCTCCCGGCCACCTGTTATATTGAGGGCCTGGCCGGTCATGTAGTCGCCTTTTGTCGCGAGAAAATAAACGAGTTCGACTATGTCCTCAATGTGCGTCAGCCGGCCAAGCGGGATCTTGGCCGTGAAGTTTTTCACAACATCCTCGCGCGACAGATTCAGATTGCGGATGTAGCCGTCGCTGACCGCTGCCCAGACTCCGGAGGCATCGGTTATGCCCGGACACAGGCAGTTAACCTGGATGTTATACGAAGCAAGCTCAAAAGCAAGTGCATGCGTCAGGGAGATAATCGCTCCTTTGGCGGCAGAATAATGCGCCATGAGCGCTGAACCGGTCTTGCCGGACTTCGATGAGAAGTTGATAATCCGACCTGCACGAGCCGCTTTCATGCTCCGGGCCGCTCCCTGGGCACAAAACAGTGTGCCATTGACATTCACTGCCATTTGACGGTTGATCATATCAGCTGTGATCTCTTCAAAAGGGCACTGGTCAACGATGCCAGCATTGTTGACCAAAGTATAGACAGGTCCGACCGTCTCGCTGATCGACTCGAACAGAGCCAGTACGCAATCCCGGTCGGCGATATCCAGCACATATCCAATCGCATTAAGACGTTCAGCCTCAACAAGCACCTCGGGATTGATGTCGATCATAACGACCCGGGCGCCATCGGCGGCGAATTTTTCAGCGATACCAAGGCCGATGCTGCGCGCTGCACCGGTTATCACACACACTTTCTGAGATAAATTGGTTAACAATTGTTTCTCCTCCTTGAGATCTGATTGTCCCACACATAACTTGGGACTTGCTGGCGATTTATTCACTATTAGATTATCGACAATATTCGCGACAAATGTCATAATCAGTATATCCAGTCGATCCGGTCGCGTCAATCAGGCCGGAGACACAAGAAAAGACATGTGAGCGGAAGTTTTTACATTTACGCGACAGGAACAACAATCTAAGCTATGGACATCTGACAGGCGCGTTGTGAAACGAAATTCCGGTTGCATAGTAATGATACGAGGTGCTGTGGCATGTTGACTGAATATGATCTGATTATCATCGGTGGCGGCTCTGCCGGTATCGGCGCCTGTCTGGCAGCGGCGACGGCCGCGCCGGCAGCATCGATCCTGCTGATTGAGCGCGACCGGCTGCTGGGCGGAACGTCCACCACCGGAGGGGTACACAACTGGGAACCCGGCATTGTCTCCGGATTCTGGCACAACAGTATTGCCGCCCGCCTTTTAGCGTGCAGATCGGGCTGTGTCGGAAAAACAGTTCAGCTGGTTAGCACTGAACAGCCGATGGCCTTTTCAGACTGTTGCATTGATCCATATCCCAGCACGCTCCGGCGGGCAGGCTTGTCAGATCTCGACTGGCGGCGCTTTCAGTTTGATCCGGAGGCCATGTCGGAGGTCATGACTGCACTGATTCATGACAGACCGAATATAACCGTTCTTACCCGAACGCGCTTCACCAAGGCAGTAACAATAGGACGCCAGATCACCGGGATCCAGGCGATCAAGGATCGACAGACACTTCAATTGAGCAGCAAGCTCTATATCGATGCTTCTGCCGACATCTCGCTGGCACGTGCAAGCGGCTGCGCATATACCACCGGCCAGGAAGCACAATCCACCCATGATGAGCCTTCTGCGCCTGATATCGCCAATGATCGCGTCAATGCAGTCAGTCTGACCTTCCGGGTTACGGCGAAAACACAGCCTGGTATCGATGAAATACCAGAGCCTTACCGACATGCTGATCTCGCCGGGTGGCCGCAGGCCAATCTGCCCTGCAATCGGCCGGTTTCGTTCGTCACACAATACCCGGACGGTGACTATTGCTTCAACATGCTACCAACCATGGAAGGCGCCGAACACCTGTCTTTGGATCCCGACGAGGCATACGAACGATGTAAAGCCAGGGTCTACCATTATTTTCAATGGCTGCAGAAAGAAAAAAACATGGCCGGTTACCGGATCAGATCCATTTCCCCGCGTGTCGGTGTTCGCGAGACCTGGCGCCTGCTCGCACGCCAGATCCTGAACGAACGCGATCTCCGGGCGCCTTTCGGCACACAGACACACTTCGATGAAGTGATTGCCTTTGCCGACCACTCTATCGACATTCATGGCCAAAGCAAGCCGCAGTCTGGACTCAGCAAGGCACTGGAGCATCCTTATGGCATCCCCTATCGCTGCCTGTTGCCGCGCGAGATCGACAATCTGCTGGTCGCCTGCCGGGGCGCGGGATTCTCTCACCTGGCGGCTTCATCCTGCCGCCTCTCGCGCACTATGATGTCGCTTGGCGAAGCAGCCGGCCTGGCGGTCGCACAGTGCATCACTCGACAGCTAAGCCCAACTGAAGTCGATGTCAAAGCAATTCAAGAACAATTGGCGATACAGCAGCAGATAGAACGCATCAGACAGGTGTACGACTGAGCGGTTAACTGACCGGCTTTGGCGTGCTGTATGGATGAAACAGACATTTCCATTCACACCTTTTATTCGATATAATTTAAATATCCTGCAGAAGGGATCGTAATTTTCTTGTTGACTCCGGATTTCCCGGACAAAGCATTGGCTGCGATAGTGAACCTGTAAATGACTTGTATGCGAGCAGGTGAGGTTATGATTTTAGATCATTTTTCGGAATGGATGCACTTTCACACAAGGCTATCTGACAACTCGGTCTATAAATATACGCGTGCTGTGAATACTGTTTCGCATGAAATGCAAAGCCAGCAAGTCATTCGCAAGAGTATTTTTGATATGAACCTGGTTGAGCTTGATGTCGCGATAGCCAATATATTCATCAATCCTCAGTTTGTTAAGAAAAATACAACCGGCAACAATATGTACAGCAACTCGCTGAAACAGTATCGATATTTCTATTTGGATACATCAGATGATGATGCGTCTTTCGAGCCGATTGTACAGAGTTTGAGCGCGTCAAATTTGACGCAGACAGAGAAAGAATCCATTATTAAAGCGCGCATCGGTCAAGGGCAATACAGGATGAGCTTGCTTAGCAAGTATGGGAAGCGCTGTATTGTTACGGGCATTGACAATGTGAAGGTATTGGTCGCAAGCCATATCAAACCCTGGTCTGTATGCGAAAACCATGAGAGAATTGACAGCGAAAACGGACTGCTTTTATCTGCTAATCTGGACAAGCTGTTTGATTGCGGACTGATTACCTTTGGCAAAACCGGAAAATTGTTTGTCTCATCTTTTGTGGGAAGCGAAAATGAAAAAAGACTCAATATCTCTGAAACCATAACTGTCGACTTAAAGGCTTCGGCTCAACTGATGGACTATTTGAGCTATCACCAGGACGTGCTGTTTGTGAAGGGATATCGATGAGCAATAAAAAAGTGGTATCATGTGTTCATGCTAATGGAAACAACAATCAAGAATGTCCCGTAGATAAACGAACAGGAACAAGAGACAAATCGCCACCGGACAAGAACAGACAATACAGGAGGCAGTTGTGGGAATCATACGATTCATCGATGATATTGCATCATACGTCACAAGTGATATTAAGACGCAGACAGGCAAGGGCTTCCTCCAGACCTTCATGAATTCTGGCAATTATGGAGAATTTCAGAGTTACAAATATCTATTTATGACACCAGGCAAACGTGAGTTTATCCATAACTGTTACTTACCGATTGAAAATGGTTTCACTGAAATCGATCTGCTGTTGATTCATGAAACGGGGCTCTATGTTGTAGAGTCAAAGAATTACAGCGGTTGGATCTTTGGCGACGAAAAGCAAAAGGAATGGACACAGATCCTGGCTGGCGGCAAGCAGAAAAACCGCTTTTTCAATCCAGTCTGGCAGAACGCCGGACATATCAAAGCCTTGAGAGAATACTTTCGAGAATATCAAGACATCCCCATGTTTTCACTCATTGTTTTCAGTGAACGATGTGAACTGAAAAAAGTGACTTTCCATTCGGAAGAAGTATTTATAATCAAACGCAACCAATTAAAATCTGTATTCAAAAAACAGATAAAGGGAAAAACCACATTCCCTGTCGAGATGATGACAGATATTTATCAAAGGCTGTTGCCTCTATGCAAAAGAGATGAGGAAGAGAAACTACAACATATTGATCGCATCAATGATCTTAAGCATCCCACGTTAAGCGCTGTTGCACTTGAGGAACCAGCTGGATCAGTAATTGAGAACGACAATCACACAGCAGCTTATGAAGCAATAAAAATCGAAGCAGACAAAGCAAATGAAAATAATTGCGATACAATGCCAGAAGCAACAGACGATCAGAGGGATAAGGCTACTCTTGGTTTATGCCCAAGATGTGGAGCGAGCCTGGTTGAGCGTAAAGGTAAAAATGGTCCGTTTATCGGCTGCAGTGGGTTTCCCAAATGCCGGTTCACAACTCATCTATAGAGTTGTTGTTGCATAAGATGTTGCCTTTCAGCGTATTCCGCATGGTCTAATCCTCAAGCAATTCGTGTTCTGTTAGCTGACCAGCCTCAGCCTGCCGCATGGAACGCTCAAGCCTGATCTGGTTCTCCGTGCTGTAGAACGGGTCATCGCTGGCTGGCAGTTCATTGGCATCAGTTATACTGCTCCCTGTCCCATAAATCCGGCATTGCTGATCCAGCAACTGCTTCATCTGCGCGACAACGGAATCCGGACCGGTGACCACCGCTTTGCCGGCGAATTGAAAAATCCAGGAGAAAAACGAAGGGCTGATCGTAACATTGACTTCAATAGAAAAATGCTGGTCATCGAACTTTTTTATGACAATATCGGTCCCGAAGCGATCGATGACGGAACCGATCAGGTCGTTAGCAAAGCGTAGCGCCACTTTCTCGGCCGGTCCGCCGAACATGGAGAAGGTCTGCTGAACATAACTGACCAGATCCAGCTTCTTGCCTGAGGCGCGACAAGGTTCCTCCATCAGTTCAATATCAGCGATCTTGTCCACCCGGAAATGGGTCAGGCCGTGTTCCTGATAATGTGCGATCAGGTAATATTTGTTGCCATCCCAGTGCAGCATGTATGGGCTGACCTGATAAACATAACCATTCCGGCGATAGCGCAGGGTTTTGGTCAGCGTGTATTCAAAATATTTGAAGGACACCTTTTTATTGCTTGAGATTGCTTCGTGCAGGCGGTCAACCGCATAATAGACGCTTTCATTCTGGGCCTTGATGCGCCTTTCGATATAAACCTGACGGTGCAGACTGTTGGCCTCGTGCGTACTGGCCAGCGTTTCGAGCTTGCCGACCAGCTGGCGGCTCTTCCTGGCCGTAAGAAACCGGGCAGACTGGATCGCATCGATCAGGATCTTGATCTCTGCCAGTTCGAAAGGGCGATTAGCCCAGAAGTAGCCAAACCGGCTGCCTTTGGTCAGGACGATGTCCATCCCGGAACAGCGCATCGCCTCAATATCGACATAGAGGGACTTACGATCGCATGCGATGCCGTGTCGCTGCAATTCATCGACGATGTCCTTCAGAGTGACGGCATGCGCTTCATCGGAATGCGCCTGCAGGTATTGCATGACATAGAGTAAACGCATCTTCTGACCGGGATATTTTGGCATAATCTTGACCTCATAAGCAAACGTATGTGCCGCATATGGTCATTGTACCACAATACCTATTCGATAAACCGGACAATGAGCAAACAGGTAGCATTTCACACTACCATTGTACAAAAAAATGGTTATAATAAGACCATGTGAAAACATAAGAGATTTATGAAACCAGTAAATCTGCTCCTTTTTCACATACTGGTATCTATTTATTCGAAATGCGTGAGGGAGAAGACATCAATGACAATGTTTCGTTTATTGAATACCGTCCTGCTGATATGACCTGCCGGCAACATTGAAAAATTGGCGCAAGAGATCAGCAGGAATCCGTATTTACCCAAAGAGGGAAGCAGTACATGGCACAGAACCCATACAGTCTGTCTTTTACAACCGGTACGCTCATGCTCACTGAGTCTGTTTTACTGACAGAGCTCTATATCGAACTGGGCAGCTGGCAGAGGGTCCGTGAAAAGGTTAAGCAAAACAATCTTCTACAGGGAAAAACGATGAAATCTACCATGACGCTGATGAGTGAAATCATATCAAGGCTGCGTTTTCTCAGTGATGAACAGCTGCGGCGCCTGACCCAGGCGCCGGAAAAGGATCAAAAGTACATCCTTTGGCTGGCCCTGTGTCGGCGTTACCAGTACATTGCCGATTTTACAGTTGAAGTGATGGGCGCCGCTGTCCGCACACCGGATAAAACAGTTACACGGCCTGATTACCAGGCCTTTTTTGATCAAAAGGCAGTCTTTTATCCCCGGCTGCAGAACCTTGCCGAATCGACACAAAAGACTGTCGCTAATTTTATCTTCAGAATGGCCATGCAGGCAGGCATCATGGATGGGGACGGCAGGTTGCTGCCTGTCATCGTGTTGCCGGAAAACAGACTGCTCTTTACTGAACTCAATAATCTTGAACGACAGTATTTTCCAGGTCTTGGGATATAGGAGGCAAAAATCTGCATGAAAATCGGATCTGGTCCCATGCATGAGCGTTACCGGCATCTGCTTGCCGTCATCACGAGCGAACGGTTCTTGAAGCTGCAAGGCATCGGCAACGAAGTTCCGTTTTTCATCTGCCCATACAAACCGGATGAAGAACTGGTCATGCAGAGCCTGCAAAAGCAGCTTCGCGAAAAAGCAAGCCAAGAGGGGCTGAATATCCTCCACATCAACCTGTACGATCTTTCCATTGAACTGCTGAAAGAACGCGGGCTCTGGGAGCAAATTCTGGAGATGGAGCCGGAGATGTCCAAGGCTGAACTGCTGGAGACTCTGGACGGGGTGCTCGACTGCAAGAGCAACCTTATACCGGCTATCGCAGTAAAAATCAACCAGCAACCGCCTGATGTCCTCTTCATCAGCGGCATCGGCGAAGTTTTTCCCTATATACGAACGCACAATCTACTGGAAAACATGCAGTCAACCGCCAAGGGATTTCCTTCTGTTTTCTTTTTCCCTGGCACCTACTCCTTCTCTGTCGAGACAGGAGCCTATCTGGATCTCTTTGACAGGCTGCATGCCAACAAATACTACCGCGCCTTTGATATCTATAACTACGAGGTCTGAACGAGGTGTCTGAGATGAAGATGAATTCAATTTTTCTGAAACCGGTCAACCGTCCCATCGAAGGGGTCATCAAGGCTGACGACGAGGGTATGCTGCGCAACGAGTTTGAGGAATACGTGCTGACCAACGAAGTACAGCAGAGACTGGAACTCTTTCTTGATGCCTACAACAATAGCACGGTTGCCAATGGCGCCTGGATCTCCGGATTCTTCGGTTCTGGTAAATCCCATCTGCTCAAGATCCTCGCCTTATTGCTGGAAAACCGGGATATCGACGGGACCAAAGCTTTGGATCTGTTTCTGCCCAAAATCGACAACGAGTTCTTGAGAGGAGATCTGATCAGGGCTGTCAAAATCCCTTCGCAATCGATTCTGTTTAACATCGACCAGCGTGCGGATGTGATCAATAAAACACAGATCGATGCCCTGGTCGGTGTCTTCTTCAAGGTTTTCGACGAAATGTGCGGCTATTACGGCAAGCAGGGGTACATCGCCCAGTTCGAACGGGATCTGGACAATCGCGGTCTCTATTCAGCATTCAAGACGGCATATCGGCAAATTTCAGGACGCACATGGGAGGACGGACGCGAGCATGCAATCCTCGAATCACGCTCAATCGACTGTGCCTATGCCCAGATCACCGGCGAGCAGGAAAGCCGGATCAATAACATCCTGCGCAGTTACCGGGAACAGCATCACCTCTCAATCGAGGATTTTGCCCGACAGGTCAAAGCCTATATCGACAAAAAGGGACCCAATTTCAGGTTAAACTTTTTTGTCGATGAAGTGGGCCAGTTCATTGCCAACAATGTCAAACTGATGACCAACCTGCAGAGTGTAGCCGAGAGTCTGGCGACGATCTGCCAGGGCCGGTCCTGGCTTGTTGTCACCTCGCAAAGCGACATGGGTACGGTGGTCGGCGAGATGACGCAGCAGACGGACGACTTCTCCAAGATCCAGGCGCGGTTTGCCACCCGGTTGAACCTGACCAGCACCAATGTGGCTGAGGTCATCCAGAAAAGGCTTCTGGCTAAAACAGATGACGGTATCCGCTCGATGATCGAGCTGTACCACCAGCATGAAAACAATTTCGGCACCTTGTTCGGCTTTACAGACGGCACGCGCAGCTTCAATCCCTACAAGGACCGGGATGAGTTCATCCAGACCTATCCTTTTGTGCCCTACCAGTTTGAGCTGTTTCAGCTCGCCATCCAGAACCTGTCCAGCCACAACGCCTTTGAGGGCCGGCACAGTTCCGTGGGTGAGCGCTCCATGCTGGCCGTTTTCCAGGAGGTCGCCAAATCCATCGCCGAGATGGAGATCGGCCAGCTGGCCACATTCGACCAGATGTTTGAGGGGATCAAAAACTCGATCAAAACGCAGTCGCAGAAATCGGTCACAACAGCCGAACGCCATCTGGGCAAAGGCTTTGCGCTGAAGCTCCTCAAAGCCCTTTTCCTGGTCAAGTACGTCACGGAGTTCAAAGCGACGCTCAACAACCTGACCATCCTGATGCTCGAACGCTTCGACGAAGATCTGCCCCAGCTCAAAAAGCGGGTGGAAGAAGCCCTGAACCTTCTGGAGCAGCAGACCTACATTCGCCGCAACGGACAGCTCTATGAGTATCTGACCGATGAGGAAAAAGACATTGAACAGGAGATCAAGAACACAGACGTTGACCAGTCTGTGGTTAAAGCGGAACTCGGCAAGCTGATCTTCGATCGAACCCTCAAATCGAAGCGCATCCGCTACGACGCCAACGGTCAGGATTATAACTATACCCAAAAACTGGACGATCAGCTGATCGGACGTGAACATGAACTGACGATTCACGTGATCAGTCCCTTTCATGAGCATGCCGACAATGAGCAGACGCTGATGCTGCAAAGCACCGGGCGCGATGAGCTGCTGGTGATCATGCCGGTTGATCCGCGCCTGATGCAGGACTTGATCACCTATAAGCGGACCGAAAAGTATATCAATCAGCATTACTCTACCACACAGCAAGATTCAGTCAAGCGCATCCTGACGGAGAAATCCGCCCGCAACGGGGACCGCTTGAAGGATCTGGAGATGGCTGTGAAAACACTCCTGGGCAAGGCCAGCCTCTCCATTTCCAGTACTGAAATCGAGAGTCAGTCGGAAGATGCCCAGACACGGATCAGCCGGGCTTTCCAAAACCTGATCAGCCGGATCTATCCCAACCTGCGCATGCTCCAGGGTATCACCTGGTCTGAAAGCCAGTTGTCAGAGATCCTGCGCCAATATCGAGACAGCCTTTTCATCGGTGAAGAGACATCCCTGCCGGAGGCAGAGCAGGAGATGCTGTCCTTCATCAACATGAATAAGAGCAACGGCATCCGTACATCAATCAAGGCGGTCAACGACAAATTTTCCAGGAAACCTTACGGTTGGTATTATGCCGCGATCATCTGCATCCTGGCCAAACTCTGCGCCCGGGGAAAAGTTGAGGTTCGCGCGGACGGCAATCTGCTGGAGGATGACCGGCTGGAGCAGGCGCTGAAGAACGCGCCGAACCATGGCAATGTCATTTTGGATCCGCAACCTGTTTTGCCGCCGAGTCAGATCCGTAAGGCCAAGGAGTTCTATGCGGATTATTTCCATGTACCGCCGATCGCCAGTGAGGCGAAAGTGCTGGGCCGTGAAATGGCTGACCGGTTTGACGCGTTCAGCCAGGAGCTTGATGCAGCGATTCAAAAGCAAAACGACTTCCCCTTTGTCAGCAAACTGGTCACAGTCCGTAATGAGATCCAGGCAAATCGCAGCAAATCCTACACCTGGTTTCTGACAGACCTGATCGCGGACGAAGACCGTTGGCTGGATCAGAAAGAGAAAATAGTCGATCCGATCCTGCGTTTTCTCAACGGCGCCCAGGGCGAGATCTACCGGGAGGCCAGGTCGTACCTGGCAGCGCAGGCCAGCAATTTCGTCTATCTGGAAAACCGTGAGCGGGAAGATGCTATCCATACAATCATCGACGATCCGGCCTGTTATCTCAACAACCACATGAACCAGGTTAAATCTTGGCTGGAATCCCTGCGGTTCGATCTAGAAAAACAGATTGTCGCAGAACGAGACACAGGCCTTACGGCTATCACTCGGCTGAGAAAAGAGATCCTCGATCTGGTTGATTACGGCAAGCTGGAAGATGACAAGAAACAATCCATCGAAAGCCGATTCAGCAGACAAGAGGATGCGCTGCGCCATGAGACGATTATCCCGGTCATGCGTGAGCAAATAAGGCGGCTCATCGATGATGAGGCGATTGCACTTAAAAACAAGATCGCAGAGTGGGTAAAGGAAAAGGATATCGAACCGACACCTTCGATCAAATATGTATCCAGAAAACAGATCGCGGTTGCTTATACCAAAAACACGGTTGAAAACGAACAAGAACTCGATCAGTATATGTCTGCACTGAAAGAAGCTTGGCGTAAAGCGATTCAAGAAGGAAAGCGGATTCAGTTGACATAAACACAGGGAGAAACAAAGATGGAGACAGGGAATATCAAGCGATTTGCCCAAAATGCCCGGCGTCAGCTCATCAGCCAGGTCAACGCGAAGCTGACACTTGTCCTGGCTGATGGCAGCCTGGCCAGACGCGAGAATCCGACAGCCGTCCAGGCACTGGAAAGGGATATTACCGAGCACGGCAAAGCGAATATCGTGGAGCGTGTCGCCTACACCTGGTCCAATCGTTTCTCCGCCTTGCGGTTTATGGATGTCAACCATTACACTTCAATCGGCATCGTTTCTCCTGCTCCAGGGCAGACCCAGCCGGAAATCCTGGCTGAGGCAAAAACGGGTCACATAGACGGCGAGATTCCGAACAAAATCAAGCAGGAAGTGATGGATCTGCTGACCGGAAACAAGATCAGCAAGAATCCACAACAACGTGCATTCAAACTCCTGATGGTCGCGTATTGCAACATATGGAGCGAAGCGATGCCTTTCCTCTTTGAACGGATTCAGGATTACACCGAGCTATTGTTGCCAGACGACCTGCTTTCTGACCAGTCCGTGCTGATGCAGATGCAATCTGTTCTGACTGAAGAGGTCTGCCAGGATGTTGAGGTGATCGGCTGGCTTTACCAGTTTTATATTTCCGAGAAGAAAGATGAAGTTTTCGATGGCCTGAAGCAAAACAAGAAGGTTACCCCGGAGAACATTCCGGCTGCGACTCAACTGTTTACGCCGAACTGGATCGTGCGCTACCTGGTGGAAAACTCTCTGGGCCGGCTCTGGATGCTGAATCACCCGCACGCAAAGCTGATCGATGAGATGGAATACTACATCAAGCCCGAACAGCCGGAAAAAGACTTCCTGAAAATCAGCAGTCCGGAAGAGATCAGGATCTGTGATCCGGCCTGCGGTTCCGGCCACATGCTGGTCTATGCCTTTGATCTGCTCTACAAGATCTATGAAGAAGAAGGCTACAGCGAAACACAAATCCCTGAACTGATCTTGACCAAAAACCTCTTTGGGATAGAGATTGATAAACGTGCCGGGGAACTGGCCGCTTTTGCGCTGACGATGAAGGCAAGGAGCAAACAAAGAAGGTTTTTCAAAAAGCAGATCCAGCCCAACATCTGCGTGCTGGAGAATGTAAAGTTTGAATCTGGTGAATTCAAAGCGTACATGGATTACATCGGCAGCGATTTGTTTACGCTGCAGCTCCAGAACACGTTGCACCAGTTTGAGGAAGCGGACAATTTTGGCTCGTTGATTCGACCAGATCTGACCGATGTCGAACCGATGGTCCAGTTCTTGAACGCGAAGAATGTGGGAGCAGATCTGTTCTTGAACAGAACACATAACAAGGTGCTTAAGGTCCTGGAGCAGGCGGAATACCTGCGATCGAAATACCATGTTGTGGTTGCCAATCCACCCTATATGGGCGGTGGCAATATGAATGGAAGGCTGTCATCCTGGGTGAAGGAGAATTATCCGGACAGTAAGTCGGACTTGTTTGCGGTGTTCATTGAGAGAGGTATGAATCTTACAATAAGATATGGTTACAACGCAATGGTAACCATGCAGAGTTGGATGTTTCTATCGTCTTTCGATAAACTCAGAAAGACCATTATTGATAAAACAAAAATTATATGTATGGCTCATATGGCTAATATGGTTATGGGGATCGCCTTTGGCACAGCTGCAACTGTGCAGCAAATAAACGCAAATGATCAGAGTGTTGGCCATTACTGTTTTATTGATTACGAGAATATCGATAAATCTAATAAACCATATGAATTTCCCCCTCAGAATGAAAGAAATGATATTGCTCTACAGAGAAATGGGATTGACAGGTTCTATCGTGCCAGTGCAGCTGATTTTGAAAAGATTCCAGGAAGTCCAATTGCGTATTGGGTGAGCGAAAAAATTAGACTGGTTTTTAGAAATGGAAAGCGAATAGAATGTTTAGCAGAACCACGTCAAGGGATGGCTACAAGCGACAATGAAAGATTTGTTAGATTCTATTTTGAGATTTCAGAAAATAAAGCAAAATTAAACTGCAAAACACGAGCTGAAGCAAAAGAATCATCAGCAAAATGGTTTCCTTACAGTAAAGGAGGTGAAAATAGACGTTGGTATCCTTAACTTCCCACACATTATACCCTGCGTAACAAAAGGCACCTGTTCATGA
>JAWSUP010000074.1:0-3476 GCA_033549405.1 Bacillota bacterium
GGGGAATATTATCCGGAACAATCGGCTGTTACATCTTGGCGGCACCGGGATCCTGCTCTGCGGTTATGGTCCGGGTCTTCGGGATGTCCATCATCATAATCAGATTCTTGGCAACCAGGTCCGGAATATCGGTGAAATCTACTGGCATTCACCTGGCATTTTTTCCTGGCACAGCAATCACAATACGATCGCCGGTAATCAGATCAGCCAGGTCAATTATACGGGTATTGTTGTCAGCGGTTCACGTCCGGGTGTTTTCCGCGGTGATGATACGATTCATCATGGGCTGCGTGAAAGTCGGACTGTACGTCGATCAGAAACCGGTGCCGCCGAAAAATGGCGGAAAATCCTTCGACAAGCAGATTCTGAAGATGCTGCCGCCTTTTTTCGCAGGATCGTGCAGGCAATGGCGCCTTATCAGCATGCCGGGAATAATCGGATTGAGCATAACGAGATCTATGATGTTATGCAGATGATGGGCGACGGCAATGGAATCTACCTGTCCGACACCGAACCGGGAAATCAGGTGCTGGACAACTATATCCATGACTTGAACGGTCACGGCGGACAGCAGGCTATTCGCACAGATGAATATATTGTCGGTGCTGAAATCAGCCGGAATATCATCCACCGCTGCAATGGCGGCGGCATCAACCTGAAGCATTATGGCAACTGCGCCTATGAAAACATCATTGCGGATATCCGGACTATTATTGACCAGAAAGATAATGGCCAGACAGAGCGGATGTTTTTCGGGTATTGCAGCCTGGTCTGTGTCGATCCGCGTCAAAGTGTGGCGTCTGAAGACGTGATTCAAATTAAGGGTAATATCTTCTATCAGACCGATCGTGAACAGACCATCTATCGGGTCGGCAATACGGATGGCTACACTGCAACCGAGCAAGTGGCCCTGAGCAAAGTCCAGGAGTGTGATGCGGACTACAATTGTTATTATTCTGCGGATGATCCGCTCCAGGGCATGGAACTGCTCCGTCAATTGCAATTATCGGGTCTGGAGACGCATGGGATCTATGCAGACCCGGAATTTGCCGATCTGGCAGAAGGACAATTCACACCAGGCAACAGGGCAGTTGTTGAACTGCTGCTGAGGTGCAGAAATGACAAATGAATGGCACATCACACCTTCGTACAAGCTGGATCTGGCTTGTTTTTGCAACCTGCTGACCAAAGCAGAAATGGTTCTGGAAAGACATAAGGACGGCTATGATGCGTTCAGCGATGTTATCCATGCCCGACCGGATTTGCTGACCTTTGCAGACAACCTGTTGCAGCAGGGGCTGATGGTCGGAACCGCGACTGCCTCGCTGCTGAGCCTGTCAGATTATAACGGAGAGGATATTGAGGATATCTGCCGCCTGTTTGATGATGACAATAATCATCCGCTGATTACAAACTACTTGATTGAGAACAGCTTCCAGGGCGATGTAGCCAATGTCCTGCAGTCTATTCTGCCGGTGATGTCAGACATGCTCAAATATTTTCACGCGCTAGGCTTTCATGACTACTGGCGGGAGGTGAGCCTGCCTGCTATCCAGGATAAGCTGACATCGTTTCAGGAAGCAGCTGTTCGCTATCCGGTGGTCTCGCGCGTCAATCAGCTGCTTGGATTCGAAAGCGTCAAATCATCCCGGGTCACACTTTATCTGTGCAGCTTCAATGCGCCCTATGGCATCGGCCTGAAAAATGCGTTCATATCCGATATCCGCTGGTGCTTTGAAGATACAGTGGCAGTGGCTGTCCACGAACTGATCCACCCGCCGTTCGACCGTGCAGTCATCAGGCAAATGGCCCGGTCCATCCGGGAAGATGAATTCTTCATGAAAGCGAAAGGCCTGCTGCCGCCATCTTCCGGCTATCATCTGCCGGAAGAATTTCTCGAAGAAAACCTGGTCGAAGGCACCCATTTATATTTGAGTGAGCTGCTTGGCGTCGAAAAAGACCCGCTCCGCTATCTGCTCAGCCATGACTTTGGCAGCCATGTCATCTCGGTCATCTTATACGATGCCCTTAAAAAGGGTTACAGGGATGAGACCCGGACGATTCAGGAAACAGTGGAACGGCTGATCCGGGAAGGTGATTTGCAGCCGGGGCAGATAAAACTGCATTATCTGACCATTTACCAGCAGGCCGGACTGGCTGATCAGGTTCCGTTTTCAGCCTGAACTCGGTGCTCTGCGGCAATTACAACTTTTCCTGGATAACCACAACGCCGACCTGTGCGGTTTATTCGAGAGCTTTCTCCGATACGAAATGAAAGCTGTATTCGCTGGTGAAGTAGCCGTAATAGTAGGCATATTGGCTCACAACCATGGACGTGTAATGATCCATTTCAAATGACCCTTTTGCATGCAGATAGCCCTCATCATCAAGTTCGAAGGTCACATGGATGGTTACCGACCAAGGCTCTTCGTGCTGTTCATAGTCTCTGCTGATTGTATGTGTAAGCCCTGGAACCAGATTATCAATAGTAAAGGACACGTTTTCTGTGATAAACGTCTCTTTTTGATAAATGAAATGGTACTTATTCTTATCTACTCTCTCCATTTTATTGTCAACCAGATCTGGAATAAAGTGAAAGGACAGCGTTGCTTCGACTTCCGCCCCACTTTTTGACAAAGACAGGCGACCGTCGGAGATCGTCTCCGCTATACCCACGTATTGATTGTAATGGCTCAACTCGCCGTCGATCGCTTCCGGGCCTAAAGATATATTTTTGGCAATATCGGTAAACCCGCTCCAGATCATGCCTTCTTCTTTCATTACGGCAAGGTGCTCGTCTGTGATCGGATCAATATTGACAGTTGTGCACGTATATTCACCCTGCAATTTGATGGAACGGTTGCGTTCGGCAAAAGCCTCCAGCAGCTGACGCCCTTCATTGTCTGGATCATCATAATCGTCATCACCTTCATCGCCGGTTTCGTCAGTATCTCCCGCCGGGCCATCTCCTTCATCTGTTTCTGCCTGCTTATTGAAGTGTTCCTTCAGCGCCAGTTCCACATCGTCATTGCCCTTGATCCCCAAAAATTCTTTCAGTTCAATCGCTTTTTTCAGCGTCGGATTCTCATAGGCCATTTTAGCAATCTCACCGTAGGTCACTTTTTTCAGTTCGCTTTTGAATCCGGTTTTTATAATCGTTAAAACTGCGTCCTTGAAATTAGCTGCCCCTCCGGAAGCGACCATGATGGCAGCAGACTGAATCAGCTGGCGCGGATCCCGGATGATATGGACAACTGTTCTGCCGGCAGATACAATGCCTCGCCCGAGCACACCACCCGTGCGACGCAGCACTGTTCTGCTGTCACGCAGGAATCGGCCGAATAGGCCAATCGGACTGCGTGCACGCTGCGCTCTTCTTTTTGCAATCTCCAGGTTGCTGATCCTGCTATCCAAAGACGCGATCTTGCCATCGCGGATCGCAGCAATCCTGGCTTTCTGGTCTTGATCCAGATTGG
>JAWSUP010000074.1:3486-13732 GCA_033549405.1 Bacillota bacterium
CTTGTCGTAATATTCCTGATAACCGCTTTTCATGCTTCTAAGCTGATCGATATCGTTCACACCGGCGATTCTGGCATGGGCTGCAGCCATCATCAGAACTGCAGGATCTTCTTCCACAGTTTCTGCCTGTATCGATCTGGATGGCAGAACAATGGGTGAAAGCAGCAACAAAAGCACCAACAGGACTGCCGTTATCTTTTTCGCAACCATTTTATTCATCCTTTGATATGAATGTTTCGACATAACACAAACCGTCATCAACAAAGCCCAGGGCGATGCCTTCGCCAAAATAAAGCGTGCCGTTTTCTACCAGTTCATCCTGCAACGGATCCACCAGGAAACGATCCAGTTCTGCAACCGATAACGCTGTACCCGGTGTCATCTTGCTCGTAAAATTGTGCGGTGCGTAAGGTGTCCTGGCCGTGCTTAAGCCAACCAGCGTTTTATCAGGCGCTCTCTGGATTTCAATGCCACCCAGAAAATCCAGAACAAGACCCTCGTCATAGTAAAACCATGTTTCCTGCCTGCCCTGAGTGGCAAACAGAATAACAAAACCATGGGGATTGCCAAATTCTGCTATGACCCCCTGCTGATCAGCAGAGAGCACATATGGCTCAAAAGGTTCTGTTTCATACTGCGCGTGTTCGACAGAGACAGAATACGCAAGATCTTTGCTGACATGGAGACCCTGAACAACAACATAGGTTCCCAGCAGAATCCAGCCGACCAGACAAACAATAAAAACAGCGCGTTTCCCTCTTGCCCGCATCAAAAAGATCATGACAAGAAAAAAGATGAACAGCAGCAGATAAACCAGGCTGTAGAGAATGACAGAAAACAGGTTGTGCGTATAACCAGCTGCCTCCCCAACTTCAGCAGCAACAACGGAATTCAAAACAGGAAGAGCGATCATAAACAGCAAGAGCCAAACGACAATCATCAATTTCAGTCTGAGTGAATTTTTCCTGTTTTTCATCACGACACTCCATTCAAACCTCGAATTGCATATAGGCATTGATATTTACCATCAGCATATATCGTTTATTGCATGCAACTTGGTACATCAATTATTTTTCATCATGTCCTCTGCTGCAGGCAATATATTGTGCTTTTGGTGACATTCGATATCAATAATCTCATTATAATATACAGTTATATGCCACGCAAATTTTCATATCACACGTAATTTACGGTTGAGTTGAATCCATAAATGCAAGCCTTGGCAACTCATCTCTGCTATAATTAAAGACATGTAAATACAACTGAATCTTCACTATCAACAGAATAAGGAGTTGATCGTCAATGCAGAGTCAGATCACTTATTTTACTGAAGAAGGAAAACAGAATACGCTGGAGACACTCACCCTAGCGAAAAAGCGAGCACAGGAACTGGGGATCACAACCGTCCTGTTGGCTTCTTCTCACGGTTACACAGCACTTGAGGCAGCAAAAATCTTTGCCGGAACCGATATCGCCCTGATCGCCATAACCATTTCAGCCGGTTTTCAGGATCTGGGCTGGTGCATGACCGCAGACGAACGGGCTGCTGCTGAAAAAGCCGGTGTCACAGTTCTGACATCACAGCTCAGTTTCGGCGGTGGGGTAGAAGACGCCTTTGGCGTTGACAATTCACCACAAGCTATTATTTCACATACATTCTACTGTTTCTCCCAGGGGATGAAAGTCGCAGCTGAGATCGCCGTGATGGCAGCAGAGGCCGGCCTGATCGACACCGAGCAAGAAGTGATCTCCATCGCCGGTTCCAGCGAAGGGGCCGATACGGCTGTAGTCCTGCTGCCGGCTTTTGCAAAAAAATTCAAGCAACTGCGCATCAGGGAGATCCTGTGCAAACCACGCAACGGGTAATGATTGCTATCTCGTCACCTTCGCTTGCCGGCATTACCCTTGATGCCGACGATCAACAGCAGAATGCCCAATCCGCTGACCACCAGCAGAAAGATGAATGGATTCCCCTGATTGGTCGGGGCATTGATGCCTGGCATCATTGCAAGGTACTTGATCGGCAGCGAAGACCCGATCTTCGGCAGTTTTGAGACATTGTAAACCTTGTTCATGTGATAGTTGCCGTTATACTGTTTGCCATCAACAGAAAAAGCATAGCTGATCTGGTAGTTGTATTCAAGCTTGTCCGACGAACTGTCAATGCGCTGGTCAACTTTCGTGATACTGGCAGTTGCCTTCTGACCAAAAAGATGGGCCGCCGGTTGAATCAGGCCGGCCAGGATCATCACGATGCCGACAAGGATCAGAAGGATGTTCGGTTTTCTGCGTTGCTGGGCCTGTTGATAGACAGGCATCTGAACGGATGCGGCAGCTGGCGTTGACGAATATGCGGCTGGTATTGATTGGCTGGCAACTGGTGCTGATTGGCCGGCGATCGGCGTACCACAGGACTGGCAAAACGAAACGCCCGGACTGAGCGGCTGACCGCAACGAACACAGAACTTCTGCTGTTGAACCATCGATATAACTCCCATGCCCATGGCCAATTGCCAATCTTTCGGAAAACAGGCCAACTACTTCTTTCAGGTCATATTATCAGCCATTTTCCTCTGCCGGTCAACTCTGCTCCGTGACAGTCACTTAAGTCTGTAAAGCGGTCAAGGCACCGTCTGTGCATAGGCTAACCGCTGGTTTTCTCTTGCTTCATTATTTATCATGAATGCAGCCAGTCCCTCGATCATGAAATCACCGTCGGCTTCTGTAATTTCAAGCACGACCCCTTTGGCATAAACCGGAGGAATGAGGCATATTCTCTTATGGCCAATGCTGGCGCCAATATATGTATTGATCATCGGACCGAACGATACATGTTTGATCAGTATTTTGAAGCCATGGACACTCTCTCCTTTGGATAGGTTTTCCTGTATGACAATGGTGTTGATCATGGTTGGTTGATCAAAATCCAGATGAATCCTGTTGCCCTCCAGGTATATAGGTTTGCTGCTTACCGGGCTGGCAAAGCGTCTCTTTATTTCCCTGCAAAATTCAGCAGCCCGGGTGACATCCAGCTCGGGCAGCAGTCCCCGTCGATCAGGGCTGATATTGAGCAGCAGATTGGTGCCTCTGCCGACGGATTGTTCATAAATACCGACCAATTCCTCGATCGTCAGCAGGGCGGTCTCGCTTGACTCTTTGTAGAACCACGTCTTGCGCCGGATAGGTGTACAGGAATCTGCCGGAAGGAAACGGTATTCACCGATATCGTGCTTGATTGATGTCTGTGCCAGATGAGCTTCACCGGTAACCGTGTTGACATGACCGATCGGGGCCAGTCCTGCTTCATTACCGATTCCACGCGTATCGGGATCCCACTCATTAAAGATTAGAATGTCCGGCTGACGGCTTCTGATTGCATCGATCACCCGTCCACCATCATAGACATGACCTCTGGAGCCTTCCGCATCGAACCACAGGTAGTCGATCTTTCCGTAATCGGTCAACAACTCAGACAGCTGTCCGATGATATAGTCGTCATATTCCCTGTCGGACAGACCCTTTTTTTTCATCGAATAATCGAACGGCGAGTAATAAAGCCCGATTTTCATATCGTATTTTCTGCAGGCATTGGTAAATTCGCAGATCACATCACCCTGTCCGGATTTCCAGGGTGTCTGCGCAACAGTATAATCAGAAAACCGGGAAGGCCACAGGGCAAACCCATCATGGTGCTTGGCCGTGAGGACGGCATATCGAAAACCGATCTCACGGGTGATCCGAATCCAGCTGTCGCAATCCAGTTGCTCCGGGTTGAAAGCTTCGGCCGGCATCTGCTGCATGTCCATGATCTTGCGGTCTTCAAAAAAGGTCAAGATACCGAAATGGAGAAAGAGTCCAAGTTCCCAGTCAAGAAAATCCAGTTGCCTCTTCAGTGGAATCAATTTGCTTTTTATCATTGATCTTGTCTCCTGATGCGAAGAGCCGGCCGGATATGATCTGACCGGCTCTTCGTTGTTTGATCAGTTTTCAGTTATTGTATTGCCGGTCGTATGCCGCCTGATAAACCTCGAGCAGTTTGTTCATGCCAATGCCTTCGAGCGCAGTCAAATAAGCACCCCAATCAGCATCAATGTCTTTTGCACCAGTGATAAAATCGATCTTAGCCTGGCGAATGGTTTTTTCAACCTCTACAGAGATCGTGGAGATATCGCTGGACTCGGAGGTCAGGAAGCTCAGTGGATAGAGCGTCTGGTACTCTTCCTGGTAAAAAGGTTTGTATAATTCTTTGGTAGCCTGATACAGCATTTTTTCCAAACCGACAGCTGAAAAAATGTCTACGTTTTCATCAGCTGCCTGGCCATTGCGCAGATTGTCAGGCAGCCAGTCAAGTCCGCAGTTGGGCCATGCGATATTCTGGGCATCTGCACCGACCGAGTTGGCTATTTCTTCGAGAATTTCAAATGTTGCCGATTCACCATTCAGCCCGATCGATCCCGGATTTGCTTTTTTCCACCCTGTGCCCTCCATCCCGTAATTACAGGTCAGATAACCTTCCATTGTGTAGAAGTAATCAGCAAAGCGCGTAGCCACTTCCGGATAGGCACACTTGTCGGTGATGAAACAGCGGGGAGAGATGCTCGTGGTATAGTTGGATACATATTGTGAGCCATTCGGTCCTTTGAGCGGGGCGATCGGGTAATAATGGCTGTACAATTCCTGCTGCGTCGCCGGATCAATGAAAGCAACAGTCGCATGGACAGACGTAAACAGGACCGGTTCTCCTTCACTGGTCACCAATGCTTTCATCTGATTGGCATCCATTGTAAACGTTCCTTCATACAGCAGCTCTTCTTCATAAAGTTTGTTCAGGTATCTGAGCATTTCTTTGTATTCATCGGTTGTTACAGCTGTTTCCACCTTGTTTTCATGCAGGCGGATCCCCCATTGTCGGCCAGTGCCATATGGATAGTATGTGAAAGGATTGGCCAGAAAGATGGTCGGATCAGCATATGTCGAGCCGTAACCGGCTAACGGTATACCATCAGGATTGGTTTCTTTGTACTTCTTCAATGTGTTATAGAACTCATCGGTTGTTGTTGGTACAGCCATATCCAGTTTTTCAAGCTGCATTGTGTTGACCCACATTTTGCAGGGCATGGTGTAATGGTAGACTTCATTGTAGCGGGGCAAGGCGTATATCTTGCCATCTGATGATTTGATGTTGTTGATGAAATTTGGGTTTTCTTGCAGGTGAGCTGACAAATTGGGCATGTTAGCTTCGATCAAATCAGTCAAATCGATCAGTATGTTTTCCTCTACACCAAATTTCTCGCGATCAGGGGCTAACATCCAGAAGATGTCCTGATACTGGTTGCTGGTCAGCATCAGGTTCATTTTTTCTTTTGCCGATTCTTCCGGAATAACCTCAAAATTCAAGTCGATTCCAGTCAAGTCTTCAAGATAGAGCGTAAATTCATTGGTGTTGAAATCCTGGATGTACGCAATGCTCTGGATAACAATATTCAATGTGACCGGTTGATTGACAATAGGATAGGTTCCTACCGGCGTGAGCAGTCCCTGCGTAGTGGTCGGAGCGGTTGTAGCAGTACCGGATGTTGTGGTCGTCGGCTTTTGTGTGGCCGTAGTGGGTGTGTTGGCACAGGCTGCCGTCAATGACAGGCTGAGCAGTATAACGATCAGCAGTACAGGTCTTCTTTTCTTCATAATGATCTCCCTTTCTTTATTTTTCCAGAAAAACGAGACTGCGCGGATCCTTCGCATTCCTGTTTTTCAAGAATCATCCTTTCAATGAACCGATCATCATACCTTTGATGAAATACTTCTGCACAAAAGGGTAGATGAGCATAACCGGAACGCTGGCTACTACGATTACGGCATACTTCAGCAGTTGTGATAAACCCATTCGCTGCATCAGGTATTCGATGTCCAGAACATCGGTCATTGTATAGTCGATCTGCCCCATGATCAGGATGGTGCGCAGCACCAGCTGCAATGAGAACAGCTTCTTATCAGTCAAATACAGCATTGCATTGAAATAGGAGTTCCAGTGCGCCACACCATAATAAAGCGCGAGGACCGCCAGCACCGGCTTTGACAATGGCAGCACAACTTTGAGCAGCAGGCGGAATTCACTGCAACCGTCCAGTTTTGCTGCCTGAAACAGATCGTCGGGTATGGTGCTCTGCAGGAAGGTCCGGCAGATGATCATGTTCCAGACAGACATTGCGACGGGTATAATCATGACCGCTCGTGTATTGACAAGGTTCAGATTGCAGATCAGAAGGTAAGTTGGAACCAGGCCGCCGCTGAAATACATGGTGAAGACGAAAACGGCAGTGAAGAATCCGCGGCCGCGAAATTCTGAACGAGACAGCGGATAGGCTGCAAGAAGCGTGAGGATCAGGTTGACTAACGTTCCGATGCTCATATAAAACAACGAATTCGCAAAACCAGTCATGATCAGTTTATAACTGAAAACCGCCTTATATGCTGCCAGCGTGGGGTCGACCGGCCAAAGCCAGACTCGACCGGCTCCAACAGCGGTAGGAGAGCTGAAAGAGGCGCTGATGATATAGACAAGCGGATACAGCACCAATACAAGCAAAACGGTCAAGAACAAGTAAAGAACACCGACAAACAGCTTGTCGCTCGAATTATTGCTGGTTTGAGCATCAGTTAACATCATATCATTTTGACTCCAATCAGTTTTACCAGATACTTGTGTCCGAAAGCTTCCTTGCCATGTAATTGGCTGCCACCAGCAAACAAACACTGACCAGTGAATTGAACAGGCCAACCGCCGTCGAAAAGCTGTAATTGGCGTAGATCAGACCGACTTTGTACACATAGGTCGAGATAACTTCAGAAACCTTGATATTCAAGTCATTTTGCAGAAGGAAAGTCTTCTCAAACCCGATACCCAGTATCCTGCCCAGATTGAACAGCAGTAAAATGATGATCTGCGGCCGGATCGCCGGAAGGTCTACATGCCATATTCGCTTCACTCGCGAGGCGCCGTCTACGATTGCTGCTTCCTGTAACTGGGGATCCACCGAACTCAAGGCGGCCAGATAAATGATTGATCCATATCCAGCTCCTTGCCAAATGCCTGACCATACATAGATGGAAGCAAACAGGTTGGCTTTAGCCATGAAGTTGATCCTTTTGCCGCCCAGGATTTCAATGATATTGTTAATGATACCCAGGCGAAGATCGGTGATCTGCAAGATCATACCAACCAGAACCACCGTTGAGATGAAATATGGGGCGTAGGTAACCATCTGTACGACTTTCTTGTAGGATTTACTGCCGATTTCATTAAGTGCGATAGCCAGGAGAATCGGAATGGGAAATCCGGCAACCAGACCATAAACACCGAGCCACAGCGTGTTGATGATGACTTCAATGCTCGATGGAGAGGAAAAAAATTGCCTGAAATGCTTTAGACCCACCCACGTGCTGCCAAAAATGCCCCTGGTGGGTGAATAGTCAAGAAAAGCGAATACGATGCCATACATCGGTACATAGGCAAAAACAATTATATAGGCGAGAGGAATCGCCAGGATAACATAAAATTGCCACTGGCGGAGCAACAGCTTTCTCAGATTCCAAGCGAAAGAGTGGCTCCGGCTGTGCCTGGTCAATGATCGGGACGTTTTTATCTGCATAGTCAAAAACCCTCAAATTCCATTTGCATAACCAGGTCGCGTGTCTGAAAGTATTTCTCACCTGTATCGTATCACCCCGGTTTTGATTATCATACGGACAATCTCTTTTTCTATCGTACAATATGCCCAAAAGTCGTCTAAAACAGCGTCCAAATTCCACTCATGCTGAACAAATTGTACATTTCAGCGTAAATCAGTCGTTTTCGCACAGATTCGAATTGACGTCCCATCCTTGACTGTTCTACAATGCATAAAGCAACTGCATGTTCGGGCAAAAACGGAGGATTTTATGGGAAAGCGCAAAACCAGGAAAGAAAGTTTTTTTGGTGTTCATTTTGATTTTCATGCTGACCCGCGCGACAATCAAGCCACGCCGGTCGGCGAACGCACGACAACATCCGAGATTGATGCAATCATAGACAAGCTGACGCCCGATTACATCCAATGTGACTGTAAAGGACATCCGGGCTGGAGTTCGTACCCAACCGTTACCGGCTTGCCTTATCCCCGAATTGAGGGAGATCCGCTGCGAACCTGGCGTGAAAGCACTGCCAGAAGGTCAACTGCACTTTACCTGCATTATTCGGGCGTTATAGATCGGGAAGCTTGCCGGCATCACCCCGACTGGGCTTGTCTGTCAGCTGATGGTACATCAGATGCAAAAGCAACCTCAACCTTCGGACCTTATGTTGATCGGTGGCTCATCCCTCAGCTGATTGAACTGGCCGGCACCTATGGTGTCGATGGAATATGGATAGATGGAGACTGCTGGGGTGTAAAACCAGACTTCAACCCGGACGTTTTAGAGCTTTTCAAGGCAGAAACGGGCATTGATCTGACGCTGTACGCTTCTATCAATCCAGAGGAGACTTATTATGATGTGTATCGCAGCTTTTGCCGCGAATCGTTCAGGCGGTATCTGCGCCACACGGTCGATACACTGCATCATCTCTATCCCGGATTCCAGATCGCCAGTAACTGGGCTTTTTCATCGCACATGCCGGAAGCTGTCTCTGCCGACGTTGATTTTCTTTCCGGTGATTATTCCCCGCAGGATGCTGTCAATTCAGCCCGGTTCGAGGGCCGAATCCTGGCCGGGCAAGGAATGGCCTGGGATTTGATGGCCTGGGGATTCAGTGTCGATGTGCCAAATAATGGTTTTTTTCCCAAAAGCACCGTTCAGCTCATGCAGGAGGCTGCAGCCGTTATCTCTCTTGGCGGAGGGTTCCAGTGTTATCTGACACAGCGAAAAGATGGCAGTATCCGACAAAACCAAGTCGACAACCTGGCCGGTGTGGCACGTTTCTGTCGCGAACGGCAATCCTGGTGTCATCAGGCAAGTATCGTTCCCCAGGCTGTGCTTCTCTATTCAACAACCGATCATTACAAAACCAGCTCTCACCTCTTTCATAATGACCAGACGGACAGCATCCGCGGCATGACACAGCTGATGTGCCAGTCTCAGCTTTCGTTTGAAATCCGCAGTGAGCACAATATGCATGGATTGATGTACCTCTGGCCGCTTATTGTTGTTCCGGAGTTATCATGTCTGGAAGAGTCATTTAAGACTGAACTACTGGATTATGTCCGTCAAGGCGGTAATTTACTGCTGGCCGGGTGCAGTACCGCATCTGTCTTCGCAGACAAGATCGGTCTGTCGTTATCACAGCATACCCATGCCTATACTTATGTATCGAGTAACGGTAAACAATGGGCTGCCGTGAAGGGGCCATCAGCTATCTTGTCAGGGCCTTCTGGTTGCATGCCTTACGGCTTATACAGCCCCGACCAGGACGGTGACCGCTTTCAGTCATCAGCAGGGCTGGTCATACCATTCGGCAAAGGCAGAATCGCCTGCTTCCCCATCGACCTGGGGTCCAGCTTCAAAGTATGTAAAGCTGCGGAAATCCGAAACCTTTTTATTAATTGTGTTCAAAAGCTCTACCATCCGATGGTTCAGGTTTCAGGATCTCAATATGTTGATATGATCATCTTGCAAAAAGATGATGACTATCTGATTCAACTAGTCAATACGTCGGGGCCTCATGACAATCCAAACTGGCGCAGTGTGGACGAAATCACACCGGTTGGTCCTCTCTCCATCGAAATCACTCTGCCCGCTGCACCATCATCTGTGATTCTATATCCTGTCGGACAGCCAGTTGCAGGCAAGTGGGAATCCGGCTGTTTCAGGTTTGTTCTGGATCGGCTCGATATCCACAGTATTATTGCGATCAGGCGAGGCTAACCCGACGACTGTCAGTTGTTAGCCTTGATGTAGTCACTGGGAGACATATGCATCAATCGCTTAAATGCGCGCCTGAACGAATGATCGCTGTTGTAACCGACACGTCCGGCTACCTCGCTGATCGGGATCGCGCCGTCGCGCAGCAGTTCACAGGCTCGATGCACGCGAACGTTTTCCACCATTTCCCAAAAGGTCTCATCAAAATGATTATGAATGAACTGATAGAGCGTGTTTTCTGCCATGTTTAAATTTTCAGCCAACAAGCGGATCGAGAAATTGCTGTCGGCATATTTGCTCTCGATTGCGTCCAGAATCGTCTGCTTGAGTTCGATATGTTCGAGACTGCTGT
>JAWSUP010000075.1:0-13708 GCA_033549405.1 Bacillota bacterium
TGCTGCCGATTCAATTGATCCTGCGCTGTCCGTAAATCGCCAACCCATGTCGCAGCATAGCCTTGCTGTACAAGCAATGAGCGCAGACCCTGGCCCAGCAGCCTGTCGTCTTCAATCAGAAGCACATTGGGCATTTTATCAACCTCCCAATCCTGTGTCTGTTATGCCAGCAAAACCAGACCGACCACCTTTTGCGTTTTGGGATCAAGATAAAGCGTAACAGGCCCGAGCATGCCCTCCTGTTCGTGGCGGAACTGAACACAGACAACAAACAAGCGATCCTTGTTGTCGAGCTTGCGGCCAACCATGCTCCAGTCAATCAAAGAGACACGCGCCTGCGACCAGTCGCCTGTGATGCTTTTCTGGCCGTCCGATCCCAGGTGGTTCCATGCTGCCTGGCGATACTGGTCGGCATCTTTAATGTCAGCTAAGGCGTATATAAAGCCATACCAGTTGGCCGCCAGCTTTTCATAACGGATCACCTGGTTGTATTCGTATCCGCTGTTTTCATTGTTGTTAAAAAAATCGGTCGGATCAGACCCGATGTGATAAAAGCCCTGTCTGTATTCTTTGTCGCCGTAGTTCAGAATGAATTGAACGCGGTCTTCTCCATCCAGACCGGTTGTGATCGCCTTAACTGTCCCCTGCTGCAGTATTTCCTGGATGTCCTGACGAATGGATTCATCGGACACCTTGTTGATCAGGTCTACAGAAGATAACGCAAGCGCAACCGGTCGCGTCCCGAAACGGTCCTGCGTTTTTTCCAGGTACAGGGCAATGCGTTCAAGCCGGTCGTGCTGCGCCACCAGATAAGTTTTTCCTTCTTGTGAACACTGCTTTATGGCCGCATCATTATCCAGTGGCAGGATCAGATCGGCCGGCTGCATGTGCCGGTCTCCACCAGGGTCCGCCACTAAAATAATGAGGACCACGGTAATAATAACAGCTGCGATCGTCAGCCAGAAGGTTGGTTTCCTGATAATTTGCATGTTCAATCCAACAGTACCGAGACACCATTCAGTTTAGTCATTCTTGTCCGGATCATATGTCATGACACCCGTCTGGTCATCTGCATGCATCACCAGAATTGTCTGACCATCCTTATGCTCACCGGTAAAAGTATAGCCACCGTCAACTTCCATTTCCAAAGATGCGGCAAAGCCCTTTTCCTTGAGCGTTTTTGCGTATGCTTTCACGTCTTCTGTCTTCACATCTTCGTAGCTGATAACGAGAACCTTTGTTTTCTGATCATAGGCGGTCATCACGATATTGGCATTTAATTGCGGTACATCGGGCAGATATTCGGCAGGCCAGGGCAGCTTTTCGCCTGTCTCATAAGCAACACCATTCAAGACGTATTTTGCACTCGCGATTGTCTCGCTAGAATCAGCCTTCGTGGTCGTCTGGTTATCGGCTTTTGTCGTGGTTGTCGCTGCCGCAGTAGAAGCGGTTGTCGTTTTCGTTGTCGTCGTCTGATCGTCACCGGCTGAACATCCGGCTACAAGCAATGCAATGATGATCATCAGGATTAGTCCATAATATTTGCGCATCATATTCACCATCCAATCATTTTATTCTTTATTCTATCACGAAAGTGGTTTGTGGCTGTTAATTCAGCACATCGATTTCCCTGCGCGTGTGGTATGTCTTTTCCGGGATATAACCATGAGTGCGGATGTATTCCAGGATCAGTTTCAGGCCGTCAACATTGGGGTGAAGTCCATCTTTGCGCATCAGCTCGTCTTTGGCGTTCCCTTCATCATTGAGCAGCACAGATATGGTGTCCAGATACTTGCAGCCGGTCTTCTCGGCGATCTTGAGGATCCAGCTGTTGCCTTCGGTGATCATGGCGTTGGTTATGTTGCCGTAATGCTTATACCTGTGGGTGATCGGGTAGATGGACTGCAGGATGAGCGTCGTCTCAGGGCTAAGCCTCTGTATGCTCGTGACGAGATCTGTGTACTCATCCGTGAAATACTTTTCTTTCATAAAAGAGATCCCGTTGATGCCCAGGGCTATGATGATGTATTCCGGTTTATGTCGCTCGACAACGTCTCGGATCGGACGCTCGGTCTTGTCAAACGGGTCCAGGATCTTGTAGCTGCCCTGGTAGGCAAGGGTCATCGTTCCCTCCGGTCCGGTCCAGATCTGCTTAGAAGCCTTACCGTCGCTGAAGAGTTCGTATGGCCACATCCAGTAAGTCGGCGAGTCGCAGATGAAGGTGATCTTGTCGATGTACGCCTGTCCCATATCTTCGGTGGGCGTCAGCAAGGCTGGCGAGTCGTAGTTAACCGGTGTAAGCTTAGGATTTTTATCGTAAATATACTTAGCGCTGCGGTCCGGCTCGGGTTTCGGCGTTGGTGTCGGTGCCGGCGTCGTTGTCGGTGTGGGTACAACTGTTGTCGTCGGTTCAGGAGTAGGTGTCGCTGCTGATGAAGATCCGGTGGTTGTTTCGGAGCTGACCTGCGGCCGGGATTCGGAGGTATTCGCCGGATGTTCAGAATTGCCTGCTGTCCCTTCTGAACAGGCGGACAGCAAAAATGCCGCAAGGACCACCCCGGTCAAGAAAAGCAGTTTCAATAACTTACGCATTCAACCAATCCAGAATCTGATCAAGATTCTCTTCGCGCACACAGTCGCCACCGTTTCTGAAAAGATCGAGTGCGGCTATATCGTCTTCGGTTTTATCAGCTTTCTTTTCCATTGATGGTACAACTGTCTTGATCATCATGATCATCATGAATTTGTAAATCCCATGAAGCTTCTTGAGGTCAAATCCGCCCTGAAGATAAAATGCCTTAGCGGAATCAATCTTGTGCTTCTCAATGATACCAGGCAGTTGATTAGATGTCGGACCACCCATGCCAACGGCGCAGACCGCCTTCACATCCCAGGTTTTTGCAGCTTTCTTATAACCCACCAGTGCACCAGCGCTTAACCAGCCCAGGAAGATAATCTCCTCACCCTTTGCCAGGGCCTTTTCTGCCTCCTTGAGCTCATATGCCGGCAGACCGGTTTTTTGAGCGAGCAATTCTGCATACTTCTTTGTATACCCCGTGTTTGACCGATACACGATTGCTTTCATACTGCCCCTCCTTGCATTTGATCTGCAATTTCATTTTTCCTTTATATTAGCATATTGATGCCTGCCGAAGCGATCAATGGGCAATCAGGGCAAACGCTGCGTCGAGCCGCTCAAGCATGGCAGCGTCCCGGGAGACACGCTGGCTGGTCTTGATTGCGTCTAGCAGATTCCGGCAATTTTCGGCTGTTGGCCGGATACCGGTCCGGGACAGGCAGTCCGGTGCGCCAAGGCGACTTAACAGACTTATAAAGGGTTCAATCAGCTCAGGCGTGCCGTTGTAGTAAAGCTGCATGATCATGCCGCATCCGACAAATTCACCGTGTAAAGTTGCCTGGGAATCATCTGTAAAAAGCAGTCTGGCCTGGTAATACAATTCGTGGGCAAGGGCGGACTGCCCGGTGCCGCGAGATAATGCGCTGATGATACCGGTCAACGGAATGTTGATGAATGTGACATCTTCCAGGTTCTGTGTCACTTTCCCTGCAACCACATCCTGACAGACCTGATCAGCGAGGGCAGTCAGTCTGTCATAGGTGAACTGTGTCAGCAGATAGCCGGCATAGAGGTTAAGGCTGCTGTCAGCAAGGGACATATCCTGATGGCCGCTTTTTATCTCCAGAAATTTGCCCATGGCATCCAGCATGCCTGCAACGACATAGCGGACAGGCTGATTCGCCATTATATCCAGATCGACCAGAACGGCGGCCACTTCGAGATCGTAACAGAAATTCCCCGGGATTGTCTGACCTGCCGGCGTATAGATCAGACTGAAAGGCGTATATGCAGCACAGGTTGCGATGGAAGTCGGGATGTTCACAACCCGGCTGCCCAGATAATAAGCAACCAGCTTGGCAAAATCCATCATGCGGCCGCCGCCCACGCCGACCACCACATCACAGCCGCCAGTAAGCGCTGCAGCTGCCCTGACTTTGGCTGCTTCATGACAGACGGCACCTGGATGAACGTCCATCAGGTCATCCAGGCCGGCTGCGGACAATGCTGCATGCAGACGTGAACGGACAAGTGACAGTGCCGTTGGTCCGCCGATGACATAGGGTTTTTTACCAAACCGGCTTATTTCAACACCTGCCTGTTCAAGCACGCCCCGACCTTGCAGGTATCGCCCTGCTCCGAATTTATAGGATAAGTCTGCCTTGCCTGCCGTCATAATGACCTCCGGGTCGAAACGTTGTCTGGTTCAGTATCTCATAGTCAAATATATCACAATTGACAGTGTTCTTCATCGAGGTAAGCGAATCGTGTTAGAATAGAGTTGGTTGCCATGCATGTGCAAGCAGCCAAAGGAGGTTGAATATGACGAAAAGAAAAGTTCTCATAACCGGTGCATGCGGCGTTATCGCCACGAAGATCATTTCCGGACTTCAGGAGCGTTACGATCTGCAGATGACGGACATTACAAAGACAAATATTGACGGCGTCACCATGAACGCCGTTCAGACAGCGGACCTGCTTGACACCAACCGGGACGCTTACCGCCACTTGTTCAGAAACGTGGATACGGTGATCCACTCTGCCTTCGTCCACAGCAAACCCGGAGAAGAACCGTTTTTTGCTGAGCTGGCCAATGTCAAGATGGCCTACAATGTCTATCAGACCTGTGTAGAGGAAAACGTACGCAGGGCTGTTGTGATCAGCTCGAATCATGCCGGCGATTATTATGAAAATCTGATCCGAAAAGGCCTGATGCTGAGTGTGACCCCGGACATGCCACCCTTATCTGATAACTATTATGGCTGGGCAAAAATAGCTTATGAAGCTTTGGGTTTTGTTTTTGCCACCGGAAAAATGAACGACCAGAAAAAACTGCAGAACGTCCAGATCAGGATCGGCGGCCCGCGCGAGACTGATATTGACTCTTGTCAGCCGGGCGACCTGGTGAAGATGCACCGGGCTCTGGGTGCTTACCTGAGTCTCAGAGACGAACTGCAGCTGATCGAAAAAAGTATTGAAACGGTTTCAATGGACGATGAGAACGGCATTCCTTTCCAGATCTTTTATGGGGTCAGCAACAACACCCACAATTTCTGGGATATCGGCAATGCCCGGAGGCTGATCGGTTATGATCCGCAGGACAACAGCAGTGTCCGGTTTGCCAAACAGGTGGCGCGGATCACACTGGGCAGTTAAAATTGCCCGCGTCGTCAAATTCCCAATTGTATGGCGAAGTCAGTACCTCCATCTGATCTGACTGCTCCGCTTCTGTCAGCAGGTTTTCT
Organism: Bacillota bacterium; assembly: GCA_033549405.1. Lineage (GTDB taxonomy): Bacteria > Bacillota > Clostridia > Saccharofermentanales > UBA5734 > JAAYBY01. Next base: position 5,323 of record JAWSUP010000075.1, read on the forward strand.
GAGATCTCGATCTCATCAAGCGCGATCGTGTTTTTGAAGCGCACCAACCTTACCTGCTTAAAATCAGGGATCTGGCAGGTTTTGATGGCCGCCTTGATCAACAGCAGATCACTTGCCAGCACCATCGGTATTTTGACGCTGATTGGAACGGTCGATGTCAGTGAATTGGGATAGGTCTGTTCTGGTATGAATTTGTCAAACAGGCGCCGCGTCGTAAAATCGACGATGCCGATACCATTGGCATTGCCATGCGACCGCTCCGTCAGATCCAGGACGCCGATCCTTGTTATCACCGGGCCTCCGCTGATATAAGGCGTGTGATATCGCCCGACTACGCTGGTGTCAAAACCGGTGCCGCTGATATCCTTGCCGATTTCATCCATGATCAGCACATCAAGCTGATCAAAGTAGAGCCGGGGAGCCAGCTTTTTTGCCAATAAGAGCATGTCCGGTTCACGAGCGGCAATTTCGTGCTTGCCCATGACTTCCAGGGCATAGGTCTGGTGATAGGCATTTTCGATGATGCCCACGGCAAACAGGATATTCTGTTTCTGGATGACACTCTCAGCAATTTCACGAATGTTCTCTGCCATTGTGCCGAATCCAAGCCGATGGCAGTTCTCTGCTCCGCGCTGTTTACCGAGTCCGATGGTGATCATCTTCATCAGACCGCTTTCATAAGTGCCCTGGAACGCGACGTGCGGTTTGATGCGGTTGATGATAACGATGCCGTCTGCTTCGTGCGCGTACCGGTCAATGACAACCGGCAGCCTGTTTTTGGCTGTCTGTCCCAGATCCATCGTTTCCATGGTCGCCCGGATCGGTGCGCCGACATAGGCTTCCCTGATGCCCATGGTCATCAGCATGTCTTCTTGCCCCGAAGCAGTCGCACCGCCATGGCTGCCCATGGCCGGTACGATAAACGGATCGGCGCCTTTACTTCTGACCATCTCAACAATGATCTTAACGCAGAGCGGCAAATTCGTGATACCGCGGCTACCGACAGCAATGGCAATGCGCATGCCGGGTTTGATCGAGCCATATTCCGGATTGTCCGCAATTTTGCTGCTGAGTGTTTCCTCGATATTTTCGATCTGCCGACGTTCAAATCTCTGTTTGACGCGAATCATGCGGGGCAGCGGTATTGGTTTAAGCAAATCATCAATGATACTCATGAATAACTCCTTCAGGGGCTGTAAATAATAACTTGCTCAATTGATTTCCTGTGACATTGACCAAGTAAATTCTTAACAGCCCCTTAGATCTCTATGGCGACACGCAGACACTCGGGACTTGTCGCAGCAAGGTCGAAGCCGTCTTCCCACTGTTCCAGCTTAAATGTATGGGTTACAAGCTCATCCAGCTTGATGCGGCCACTCTCGACCAGTTTGATGGCCGTTTTCCAGTCATAGGGGATCTGGGATATCTCGCCGCATACATCCAGTTCCTTCACAATGATTTTATAGGTATCAACCGGAGCAACGATTCCGCCCCTGATACCACCTCCGGCCCACATGACCCGGCCGCCTTTCCTGACGATATCGAGCGACTCTTCGATTGGTTCGACTGATCCTGAGTTCTCCAGAACCACATCGACCCCGATGCCGTTGGTGATCTCGGCTATGCGTGAGCGCAGATCTTCTTTCTCAACATTGATGACGATATCACAGCCCAGCTCTTTAGCCTTCTTCAGCCGTGTCGGCTCATCCCGGGTCAAACCGGTCATGATGATCGGTCCGGCGCCGATCGCCTGGCAAACCTGCAGCATCAGCAGACCGCGGGCGCCAGGACCCAGAATGGCGACAGACTCGCCGGCGCGAACCTTCATGCGCGAGATGACGCTGTGGATGGATCCGGCTGTAGGCTCCATCAGGACGGCTGATTTTGGCTTAATGACAGCAGGAAGTTTATGGAGCTGCATTTCCGGCCACACCGTATACCTGGCGAACCCGCCGCCTGTCATAAAGTGAGCCCTTCCTTCCATCGGCGGTATGGTGTTGCAGATATTAAAACGCCCTTCGAGGCAGGCCGGGCAATGGCCGCAGTAGAACGTCACAATCTCATGAACGACCCGGTCGCCTGGCTTCACCGTCGTGACGGCAGGCCCGATTTCTCTCACCACACTGACAATTTCGTGCCCGACGACAACTTTTCGGGGAGACGTCTTTACGCCGGTTTTATCGGCTTTCCACCGGTGTATGTCGCTGCCGCAGATGCCGCAGTATTCGACTTCGCAGAGCACATCGCGTGGTGCGTAGGGGTTAGCACCCAGCACAGGTACAGGAACCTGTTCAAGTTTCAGATCTCCATTCGGATAAGCAACAATCCCGGTCATCATCATAATAGACTCCTTTTTTTCAAGCAGGTCTCGCATCTTCAGCTCAACCCGGTGAGCATGCCAACAACATGCAAGCATGGTCAGCGGCTCTAAAAGTATTATATCTCACTTAGCGACTGATAAATATAATGCTTTATTATGCTCACGGAGGAATGATGATGTCAGGAAGCACTGTGTCAAGCCAGTGCTTTGACAAACAGCCAGGCAACCGACTACAATATAGACATGCTGCATGGCAGCAGATGTGTACGAGTACCTGCTCTCCAGTGTCTGGTTTTCTTTTCACTCTGTTCAAAGAAGAGAAACCGGCTAACTGGAATTATTGAATACCATTCAAACTGGATCAAAAATGAGCCTGTCTGGTTTTTTATAATCCCCTGTTTAGCGGAACAGGGGATCAGGTTAATTGGTCTCACATAAGACAGGAGAACACTATGACAGAATTATTTCCGGTCGTAATTACGGCTTTCAATATTGATTATTTTTTACTGCCTGGCGGTGCTCTTATCTTGCTGGCATTGATCTGGATTGTTCTGCAGGCAGTGAGAAAGCATTATGTTCGCAAACATATTTGGCCTTCTGGAATTGAGATCCAGAACGGTATGAACGCACGCGAAGCAGCCCGGCATATGCGTGAAACAGGTCGCCGGCATTCATCTGTCAAGTTGTCGCGCAATTCAGTCATCTCGCGCATCCACTGGTCCATCTACCTGAATTTAAAATACATTCGTCATCAGCTCAGCAAGGTGCCTGCTGATATCATCTTAATGATCCCTGCATCATTATGGTTGTTTGACAATTTTTATCTGCTGTACAAAGAAGTCAAAAAGGTGCAGGAAACCGGCGGCACAAGTCGATTCAGAAAACTGCCTGTTCTTACTGAGGGGCCCGGAAAAAAATATCCGCGGATCTATGTGTTGGCTCGTGAAATTGTCGCCAGCTGCAGCGGCCACATCAGTGAAGATCTTCTGTTCCAAATGCTGGAAGAATACCAAAAAGAGCAAAAACTGACAACAGCTGAATTATGGGCTTTTCAGAACGTGCTCAGTCTTTGCCTGCTGGAAAAAATCATTGTGGAGTCCAGAAAGATTATCACAAGTATCAATACAAAAAAATCAGCAGCGTCTCAACTAAAAAAGATCATGCCAATGATCCTTAAAAAGGATAAGCGGATTTCCGAACTGCTGAGAAATACGTTTACATCAGAACAGGCCAATAATCACGCTTTTTTGGCTCACATCATCATACAGCTTAGAGCACTCTCTATCGATGATGCGGAACTGGATGAATGGTTGCAGCAGACTGCCGGGGCAGCCGACAATGCCTATCCGGATCGGCTCTCCGAGATTGTCAACCAGGAAGGACAGGCTGAAGCGGCATCAGAAACGTCGATCAGCATCTTGATCAGTAGCCTTAAGAATGTTGGTGACTTAAACTGGGAAGATTTGTTTCAAAAGGTCTCTGCACTGGATGCAGTCCTGTGCGAAGATCCGGCTGATGTTTTTCGTCAGATGGATTCAGAGACCAAAGGGCTGTATCGGACTGTTATCGCAAAGCTGTCACGCAAACATCATCTCGAAGAGTCTGACATTGCCAGGAAAGTTGTCCGGCTGGCTTCGCGAGACAGTGATCAAATCGATCAGTCCAGAAAGTCACATGTCGGCTACTATCTGTCTGGCAAAGGCTATTACATCTTACTGGACGTCTTGTCCGGATCGGGGGGCGCCAGACAGCTGTTTGACAAAGCGATCCGGCTTATGCGCGGAATTTGTTATTTCACAGGCATCCTGGCCATATCCGGCGGATTGCTCTTCGTCTGCTGGTTGTTGATGCGGGAGGCGCCGGAAATCGAATGGCTGGTCAAAAGCTTGCTCCTGCTGCTTCTGGTCATGCCATGCAGTGATCTGGCGAGCTTTCTGATGAACCGGATTTTCTCGCGCCTGATCCGTCCCCAGCCATTGCCGGCCATGGATTACACAAAAGAAATTCCGCAAGCGTGCACCACATTTGTGGTCATGCCGGTTATCACAGACAATCCGGAACAAATCAGAACCTTTGCCAAACGACTTGAAAAACACTTTCTTGCCAACCGGCAGAAGAATATCTATTATGCCTTGCTTGCAGATTACCATGATGCCGCCAGCGAAACGACAGTCGTAGATGATATCATCCTGTCGGCTGGAACTAAAGCAATCAACACGCTCAATGAAACTTACCCTGAAACAAAGAATCGGTTTTATCTGTTTTTTCGACCGCGTAAATGGAATCAGGCTCAAGGTTGCTGGATGGGATGGGAACGCAAGCGCGGGAAATTGGAATCTTTCAACGCTTATTTATGTGGTGAACAGAATTCAGGCATTGACCTGGTTGTCGGCAACAGGGAATTGATGCCGGATATCCGATATGTCATTACACTGGATGCCGACACAGAATTGCTGCGCGATGGCGCCGCCCAGCTGATCGGGATTATGGCTCATCCGATGAACAAGCCTGTGCTTGATCACCAAAAAAACAGAATAACAGCAGGCTATGCAATCGTCCAGTCAGAAATACGCACACGTATTCTGGCACATTCGACCAGCCTGTTCGCCCGGTTGTTTTCCGGTCAGACCGGTATCGATCCATATGCTTCACTCGTATCTGATGTTTATCAAGATTTGTTTGAGGAAGGGATTTACGTCGGAAAGGGCATCTACGACCTGCAGGTGTTTCACCAGTTTTTGCATGGCGCCATCCCCGAAAACTCTGTGCTCAGCCATGATTTGCTGGAGGGCAGCTTGTCGCGCTGCGCGTTTGCCAGCGGCATCAAGCTGATGGATCGCTGTCCGGAAAGCGTTGCAGCTTACGCAAAGAGAGAACATCGCTGGATGAGGGGCGACTGGCAGCTCCTGCCCTGGATATTCGCACGATCGAACATCAATGGGTTATCCCGCTGGAAAATGATCGACAATCTGCGCCGCAGTTTAGTTAAACCCGCACTACTGCTGTTACTCATTGGCAATGCTTTGCTGGCGCCGCAGCAGATCTGGTTCGGATTATTCTTTATCAGTTATGAACCATTTTATCGAATCCTTACGTTGATTTTATCTGCCATCTGGCAAAAGCTGCGTAATCCGACGGTTCGCCTGGCCAGAAGCGCCATTGTCGAACAAATCAGCATTATCCTGGCGCAGGCATTTTTTAATATTGTTCTGCTGCCATACCGGTCCTATCTGGCCATTGACGCCAGCATTCGCACCATCTATCGAGTCTTGATCAGTCACAAGAATCTGCTGGAATGGCAAACTGCGGAAGCAGTTGAGCAAAGTCAGATCAACAAGCAAGGCCAGTACTGGCGGCTGATGTGGATGTCTCTGATTCCGGCGGCTATTCTGTCATCTGCTGTTTTCGGGATTTTCCCTGCCGCCTCAATGGTATTCTGGCTTGTTATTGCGCTGCTCTGGATCATCTCCCCATCGATCGCCTGGGTCATCAGTCTGAGGAAACCAGTCCGGTCAAGACGATTTGCCAGCACCAGCCAGGTTGACGATCTGCGCCTGACGGCCAGAAAAACCTGGCGCTATTTTGAAGAACAGAGAACGATTGAGAACCATTGGCTCTGCCCCGATAATGTTCAGCTCCATCCGGGGCCTGTCACATCGCTGAAAACATCGCCAACGAACATCGGCCTGCAGTTACTGGCAACACTGAGTGCCAGGGATTTCGGCTATATCGGCCTGCTGTCACTCGTCGAACAGTGCGAGCAGGTCATTGACACCATTTTGTCCTTGCCCAGGTGGCATGGTCATCTTTATAACTGGTACAATATCCGTACATTGCAGGTTTTGCATCCCCGATACGTTTCGACCGTAGACAGCGGTAATTTTGTTGCGCATCTTATTGCCCTGAAACAAGGCCTGCTCCAGCAGAAATCGGATGACATCATCCACGCGGACTGTATCCATGGCCTCAACGATACCTGCAGGCTGGCTGGTTGGTCGAAGGACGAATTGCCAGATATAGTGGATGGAACCGATCGATGGACATCACATCTGAAAGCCATGAAAAATGCCAGACCGGCTCAAGGTGTGGTTGATGCTGAATGGTTACTGACAGTTCAGAACACTTGCGAGGATTTTCTCAGGGATATCGACAAACTGAAACTGGTCGACCAACCGGTTGAGCAAAGCAATCTGCTTGCCTTGTCAAAAGCCGGTCATGAGGAAGCGCAGAACCTGATCAGGCGCATTGACCACCTGATTGCCGCCCTTGACAGGATTATAGAGGCAGTTGATTTTTCAATTCTCTATGACGCTAAATACCAGCTGTTTTCGATCGGGTACAACGTGGCTTCTCAAACCGCTGATTCTGGCCACTATGATCTTTTTGCTTCTGAGGCACGCGTAGCCAGTTTCATAGCCATCGCCCGCAGCGAAGTACCTCAAAAGCACTGGTTTGCTCTGGGGCGTCCGTTGACCATGGTCAAGGGCATACCCGCCTGTGTTTCCTGGAGCGGGTCCATGTTTGAATACCTGATGCCGAACCTGATCATGAAAACGCCACAGGGCACTGTCATGCAGCAAAGCTGCCAGGCTGCGGTCATCCAGCAGATCGCCTATGCCCGCAGGCGCAAGATCCCATGGGGCATCTCCGAATCACAGTATTACCGGTTCGATACGAATTCAAACTACCAGTACAGCGCGTTTGGCATTCCGCGATTGCGGCTTCAAGCCAGCCTGAGGCCGGCTAAAACAGTAGCACCCTATGCAACAATGCTGGCACTTGCCGTTTTGCCAGGTCAATCTCTTGACAATCTGACCCGAATGCGTGCATTGGGTGCAGAAGGGAAATACGGCTTTTATGAAGCCCTGGACTTTAACCAGCCTGACGCAGGTCGATTGGAATCATTTTCTATTGTCCGAAGCTTTATGACGCATCATCAGGGGATGAGTTTTGTTGCCATCAATAATTTTCTGAATCACAATATCATGCGTTACCGGTTCCATGGCGATCCGGTCGTTCAATCTGCAGAGACATTGCTTGAAGAAAAACGGACCGGTATCACAGTTACGCTGGCCAGCCGTGGCTATACCATCAATATTGATGCAAGTAACATTCCCGATGAAAAAACCGAAAGCCGTATCTGTGTCAAAACCAACCTGGTCCAGCCTCTCGTACATATTCTGTCCAATGCCCGCTATATGGTGATGCTGACATCAGACGGCGCCGGACTGAGTCGTTATGATGACCTGCTGATCACCCGGTGGCAGCCGGATACGATTCACAACCAGAGCGGCACATTTATCTATGTGCGGCACCTGGCCGCCCATCAAAAATGGAGTGCCGGTTATCTGCCAACACAGACTGAACCCGATGATTACCAGGTTCAATTTTCCCATGACCGGGCTGAGTATACACGCCGTGACGGATCAATTCAGACGCATACCAATATCACTGTTTCACCTGTTCACAACTGTGAAATCCGACGGATCACGCTGACGAACCATGGAAGCCAGGCTGCAGAAATTGAATTGACCAGCTATCTGGAAGTCGTTGCAGACGATTACATGGCTGACACCTCGCATCCGTCCTTCAGCAAGCTTTTCATCGAAACAGAATATATCGCGGACAGGTCCCTCCTGATAGCCTGCAGACGAAAGCGAAGCCCTGAAGATCAGTCGCGGTTTGTCATGCATGCTGTACTGCCGGAGTCAAAGCTTCTGCGCCCGGTTGAGTTCGAGATTGATCGACTCCATTTCATCGGCAGAGGCGGATCACTGGCCGAGCCTGCCGTGATAGACAACGATATTGTGATGCAAAACCAGGCTGGTTTTTCCAGAGACACCATCTTGAGTCTTCGTGCTGTCGTTTCAGTTCCTGCCGGAAGAAGTGTGAGCCTGAGTTTTGTCACCGGCTTTTGTGACAGCAGGGAAAATGCCATGAGACTGAGTCATGAATTGAGCAAACCGTTCAGTGCGGTTGATACATTTGCATTGGCCCTGGCCAGCGGCAAGCTCGAGCTGAAATATCTGAACATCAATTCAAGACAGCTCAATGCGATCTTGAATC
>JAWSUP010000076.1:0-13636 GCA_033549405.1 Bacillota bacterium
CCCAGCGCCGGACTGAAGCAGTCCTGTTGGCTGCCATGCCGTTTCTGATGGTGCTGCTTTTGCGGTCAGGTTTCGACGAGGCAACCAAAACTGTCATGGGCCAGCCGACCGGTGTCGCCGGCTCTGCCGTCGCCTGCGTGATCGCCCTGTCCGCCGCGATCCTGACTGTGCGTCTGATGGCGTTCCGGTCAACCCGACCAGCCGCTCAACTGACGCTGCCGGACTGGCAGCGTGGTCCAGGCCGCATCCGGCGAGATCTGTGGCAGACAATGCATCGCCTGTATCGCGAATGGCTGCCGGCTGCCTATGGCGCACGCCTGTTACAGGCCCTGGTCGAACTCGCTCGACAACAACCGGATCATAATCACCAACAGGAGCAGCCTTTTATCCTCAGGTATTTTGCCCGCAAAACACGCCTGATGCTGGTGAGTCTGTTGCCGGCTGTCCTGATCTGTATCACATTCCCCGGCCTCTGGTTTTTAGTCTTGATTCTGCCGCTTGCCATGGCCGGTTTGCACGACCAACAGGTCTTCCGCCTGCGCCGCCAAATTCTGGATGACTATCGCCTGGCCTATCCGGTGCTGCTCAACCTGCTGACTGCCCTGTTACAGGCCGGACTATCCGTACACCGCTCGCTCCAGATCGCCTGTGCGTGCCTGCAACCACCGGTCCAGACAAAGGCAGTCAGGCAGACAGGATTGCTGGCCGATCTTGGAATTGTCCACCGCCAGATACAGACGGGTCGACCGATCTGGCGGGTTCTGGAAGGACTGATCGCAGACTGCCCCTTACCAGAAGCTCAGGCCGCTCTGCTGCTGCTCCTGCGCTACGAACAATCCGGCGGTGTCGACACCATCCAACTGCTGACGCTGCAGTCGAACGCTTGCTGGTCGCTCTATCGCAGTTCAACCCGTAAGCAACTCGAACAGCAGAGCCTTCACCTGTTACTGCCGATGTCCCTGGATCTTGTTGCCGTCCTGGTGACAGCACTGCTGCCGGCAGTCCTCAGTCTGCAAATGATCTAGGCGACGATCTATCATTTTGATATGCATATCTGCCAGAAGAAAGGAGGAGGCAGATCGCTGGCGCCATCCAGTGGTGTAGCGTTCTGCCGGATACATCATGATCAATCCAAGAAGAGGTATGACAAAAAACACGCAAAAGAGCGCCGCTGGCATCACATCGGTGCCATTAAACGGGAAAAGGGGGTTCGGTACCCTGGAAGTTGTCATCATCATTGCCGTACTGCTCTCCGTCGCCCTGATTTTTCGCACTGCGCTGACAGATTATGCCAACAACCTGATCCAGACAGTGCTCGGCGACCAGAAGGTAATCGAAGATCTGGCCGTTGACTGAACTGTTGTGCACGCATTGACTTAATGACTTATCAGATGACGGAAAGCAGGTTGACATGATCCCGCATGAACTGATCCGCGAAAAAGGGCCTTATGGCTCAATCCTGGTCGGTTGTCCAGCTGAGGCAGAGCATCTGATCACCTACCAGCTTCAATTCCTCATGCACCACAGGCCGGATTGGCTGATCCCCTGTTATGTACGCTATCGATCCGGCAAACCTCAGGTCTGTCTGGATATCTCCGATCTTCAGCCGCTGGATGAAGCCTTTGCAGAACAGGCGCGCACACAGGATGCCGGCCGGCTGCTCCTATCTGACATCTGTATCCTGCTCATGACAGGTAACGATCTTCTGTTGCCGCTTTCACAGTTTTCCCTTCACCCGTCCCTGATTTATCTTGACCGCAGCCGGTCAGTCAGACTGGCATTCTGGCCTTACAGGGACCTTGATGATGGTAGATCGCCTGCTGCTGAAGATCTCCCGGAACTGGTCAAAGTGATCGGCGGTGCATTCAACTGGCCGGATGAACAGATCGACGCTGCTGCGGGCGCCTGCCAGAATGGTCTGCTGGAATTGACAGAGCATCTCGCCGGACCTGAAAATCCTGCACGCAGTCTTGATGAACCCGCCGGTTGTCCTGAGCCACAACAAGCTGAGCATGGAAGTAAAGCAATTAGCGGCACTGACTCGGCAGAAAAAACACGTAAGTCAGGTAAAAAGCCGGGCAGGCAGGCGAACCCGACAGCTAAAAAGGACAAACGAAATCCGCTGACAGTCCTGTATGTCGCGCTGCACATCATCATTATCGCCTGGTCATGCGCCACTTTACTGGGTCGTTGGCCGGTTTCCAGGGATTTCATTTTCCCTGTACTCTCTGTACTGGCATTAGCAGACTTGATCCTGTTCTGCCGCAGTCGCAGGCAAAACCGGCCGGATGCCCAGCCTGCAGAGTCTGGTCGCTTGTGGGACAAGCTGGTTCATGCAGCAGATATGGGATCTGATGCTGCAGCCGTCGATGATGACCAGACTGTCCTTCTGTCACCGTCAGAGTCGGATTTTCGCATGGCCATGTTGTGTGAAGGGCAACCCGGCAGCGCAGCTGAGCATGAAGGGATCAGGGCTTTCATTCTGGTCGACGAGTTCATCATCGGCAGAGATCCCAAAAAAGCCGACCTGTGCCTGCCGGATCAGGCCATCGGCCGCACGCATGCGCGCATCGTCCGCAGAGCGGGTTCCTTTTTTATCTGTGATCTGGGTTCTGGAAATGGTACGCACATAGATGGTAAACGCCTGCAAAAACATGTGGAAAGCCTTTTGCCGGACCGGTGCCTTTTACAGATCGCTGATCGTTCCTTTTATTTTCAAGCTGATTGATCTGAGTATTTCTGTTTGATCTTGAGGCGCGCTTTTGCCCGTTCAATACCGTGGCGGGCATGGTTTTTTTCCTGACTGCTGGTCTGAGGGTCATGGAAGCGCTTTTCTGCGCGTTCCAGGGCTGACTGTGCCCGCTGACGGTCGATCTGTTCCGGCCATTCAGCCGCGTTCACTACAATTATGATCAGGGTGGAGCCGATTTCGGCATACCCGTTGGTAGCCGCAAGAGCCCGCCATTGTCCCTGTGCCTTCAGCCGTATTTCACCGGGTGTCAGAGCTGCGATCATGGGCGTGTGCCCGGGCATGATGCCGATCTCGCCATCTTTTGACGTGATGACCACCATCTCTGCCGGCCCCTCGAAGAACATGCCGTACGGTGTTACAATCTCGACATAGATCGTCTTTGCCGCAGCTTCTTCAGCCACCTGCTGTCACCCCTTTCAACGGGACGCCTTATAAGCCTGGTAGACGTCGTCTATCGACCCCTTCATGAAAAAGTAGTGCTCGGGGATGTGATCAAGGCCACCGGATATAATCTCGCCAAAACCGCGGATTGTTTCCTCGATTGAAACATAACGTCCTTCATATCCGGTCGCTCCCTCAGCAACAAAGAACGGCTGCGACAGGAACCGCTGAATCCGCCTGGCCCGGTTGACCGTTTGCTTGTCGCTGTCACTGAGCTCTTCCATGCCGAGAATGGCTATAATATCCTGCAACTCTTTATAGCGCTGCAGCATCTCCTGGACGCGGCGGGCAACCCGGTAATGGCTGCTGCCGACAACTGACTCAGTCAGGATGCGAGAGGATGACTCGAGCGGATCAACAGCCGGATAGATGCCCAGCTCAACAACTGAACGGGACAGGACAGTGATGGCGTCCAGATGGGCAAAGGTTGTGGCCGGCGCCGGATCGGTCAGATCGTCAGCCGGAACATAGACAGCCTGCACAGATGTGATCGAGCCGCGCCGTGTCGATGTGATGCGCTCCTGCAGGGCGCCGACCTCATTGGCCAGGGTCGGCTGGTAGCCGACCGCAGAAGGGATACGGCCCAAAAGTGCAGAAATCTCAGAACCTGCCTGGACAAAGCGGAAAATATTGTCGATGAACAACAATACGTCTTTGTTCTGGACATCCCGGTAATATTCTGCCATGGTCAGGCCTGCCAGCGGCGCCCGCATGCGCGCTCCGGCAGTTTCATTCATCTGGCCAAAGACCAGAACGGTCTTATCCAGGACACCGGATTCTTTCATCTCGTTCCACAGGTCATTTCCCTCGCGTGACCGCTCGCCAACGCCTGCAAAGATCGAATATCCGCCATGCTCGCTTGCTATATTACGAATCAACTCCAAGATCAGGAATGTTTTCCCGACTCCGGCACCGCCGAACAGGCCGATCTTACCGCCGCGGCTGAATGGCACCAGCAAGTCGATGACTTTGATGCCGGTCTCAAGCATTTTTTCTTCAGGAAACTGATCCGTAAAGGATGGCGCCGGCCGGTGGATCGGCCAATAATCGGCTGCCACAACCGGTCCGCCGTCGTCGATCGGCTCTCCCAGGACATTGAACAGCCGGCCCGTGATCATCCCGCCAACCGGGACCTTAACGGGCGAACCCGTAGCGATCGCTTCTGTGCCGCGGATCAATCCATCTGTCGGTGAAAAAGAGACACAGCGGACAATGCCCTCGCCCCGCTGCTGCATCACTTCGACGACGATGCGTTCGTCATTGTTCTTAATCTCTATAGCTTCGTTAATCGCAGGAATCTCATTCTCTGGAAAACGAATGTCCAGAACCGGTCCTATGATCTGGGTTACATATCCTGCTGCCATGTTCGTTCATCACCTTTCCCGGTCAAGTGCACGTCCTGCCTCCCGTCCGCTCTTTCAGCCTTTAATTCGGCAAGGACCTCGGCGCCCCCGACGATCTCAGAAAGTTCACGCGTTATCCGGCCTTGTCTGGCCTGGTTGTTTTTCAAAGTGAGCTTCTCCTGCATTTCTGTCGCATTTTCAGTCGCGCTATCCATGGCTGTCATGCGTGCGGTCTGCTCGCTGGCATATGCTTCGGTCAGAACCCCATAGACCATACCATTGAGGTACGTGTTGATCAGGTAATTGGCCACATCATCAACCGATGGCGCATACTCTACCGGAGCCCCTGAGATCAGGCCGCGCTGTTTACCATATTGCGGCGGCACGATGTCTTCCAGGGCATCCGGATTGACCGGCAGAATGCGTGTCACCATCGGTTTCATGGAGATGGCTGACTCGATCTTTGTATAGATGAAATAAACCAGATCCAGCGTACCAGATTCATACAGGTCATAGATGTAATCGGAGATATCCCTGGCCCTGTAGTATGTCGGTTCACTGATGGGATAGTGGAACGACTCATCCACGTCAAATCCCGCGTTGATGAGGCGCTCCTTACCGATGCTGCCACAGACATAAAGTCTGGCGGTCGTCATGAGCCCTTTGCGGACATTGTCGACCTGCTTGTAGCGGATGTGCTTTTCTGTCGTGGCCAGAACGTTGAGATTGTAGGCGCCAGCCAGCCCCTGGTCGCCGGTCATGATAAAGTAACCGATCTTCCAGGTCTCACCTTTTTTCTTCTGCCTCAGCTGGAAAAAGCGATTGTCAATGGCGATGCCGGCTTCACGCAGCTCGATAATCGATTCGGCGCATAAGGCAAAGAAAGGCATCGTCCGCTCCAGCTGGCTGCGGGCACGCCGCATTTTAACCGCGCTGATCAGCTGCATAGCACGCGTCATTTGCTTGATGTCGTTGACGCTCTTGATCCGTTTTTTTATTTCAGACAGTTGTTCCATATTCCTCGTGTTCCGCGATCCAACGCGGCAGATATTCCGCAACAGACTTGTCAATTATTTCTGTTGCCTCATCTGTCAGCAGACCGCCTTCGGTAATATCGGTCAGCACGCCTTCTTCTTTCCCGCGCAGAATCTGCAGATAATCCTGTAAAAATAAGTGGATGTCCTCTTTGTCAAGGTCTATCAGGACGCCCTGGTTGGCCAGGTAAAGCATGATGACCTGATCTTCTACGGCCAACGGTGCATACTGGGGCTGTTTCAAGACTTCCATCAACCGTTCGCCCGTCATGAGCTGCTTGCGCGTATCATCATCCAGTTCGGAACTGAACTGAGAAAAGGCTTCCAGCGAACGGTATTGTGCCAGATTGATGCGCAGCGGTCCGGCCACCTTCTTCATCGCTTTGGTCTGGGCAGCGCCGCCGACGCGCGACACCGACAGACCGACATTGATTGCCGGCCTTTGTCCGGAGAAAAAAAGCTCACTCTCCAGATAAATCTGACCATCCGTTATGGAAATAACATTTGTCGGAATGTAGGCCGATATATCACCGCTTTGGGTTTCAACAATCGGCAGGGCTGTCATCGAGCCGCCACCCAGTTGCTTGTTAAGCCGGGCACTGCGTTCAAGCAGGCGGGCATGCACATAAAAAATATCACCGGGGTAAGCCTCACGACCGGGCGGCCGACGCAAAAGGAGTGAAATAGCCCGGTATGCCTGGGCATGTTTGGTCAGGTCGTCATAGACGATCAGGACATCTGAATGGTCTTCGTACATCAGTTCTTCAGCCATGGCGCAACCGGCGTAAGGTGCAATGTACTGCAAAGATGCCGTCGCACTGGCGCTGGCCACAACCACCGTTGTATATTCCATCGCGCTTTTTGCCTGCAGGATATTGACGACCGACGCAACTGTTGACATCTTCTGGCCGATGGCGACGTAGATGCAACTGACGTTTTTGCCGCGCTGATTTATAATGGCATCAATGGCCAGAGCGGTCTTGCCGGTCTGGCGGTCGCCGATGATCAGTTCACGCTGACCCCGGCCGATAGGCGTCATGGCATCGATTGCAGTAATTCCGGTATGCAGGGACTGATCGATCGGCTGGCGGTCAATGATGCTGGCTGACGGGAATTCAATCGGTCGCCGGACATCAGTGACAATCGGGCCCAACCCGTCGATAGCATTGCCCAACGGATCAACAATACGCCCCAGCAGGGCTTTACCGGCAGGCACATGGACTGTCGTACCGGTTCGCTTGCAGATCATGCCCTGACGAATCGTATCGTCCTGCTGCAGCATGACGATGCCGACACGGTCTTCTTCCAGGTTCATGGCAATGCCATAAGCCTGGCCTGTAAACATGATCAGCTCGTTGTTGCGGCAGTTCTGTAAACCCCTGACGGTGGCAACGCCATCGCTGTAACTGATGACATGGCCGATCTCATCGACAGTTGACTCTGAAGCGAATGATTCGAGCGTTTCGCGCAGCCGATCCATGACCAGTTGGGCTGATGATTGATCCGCATCGATCGGACCAACATCACCGGTCAGGAATATATCCTCCCCGCCGGGCGCCAATGGGCATTCGCTGAACTCTGCCAGGGCATCACCGAGATTGTCGCGGATCAGTGCATTGATTTCTTCCTGGTCCTTGTCAGCCTCCGGCAAGATCGACTTATGCGATCGCAGGCGACCGGCAATGCGGGCCAGTTGCCCGCGGATGCTGTAGTCATAACGGAAACCGCCGGCAAAAATGATCATACCGCCAATTAAAGCCGGATCTGTTTCCAGGCGCATTTCGAAATCGCTGATACCGACGCGTTCGGCAAAACGGGCCGCGATGGCCTGCGCCTTCTGGTCCTCCAGCGGCACAGAAGAGATGATGCGGATGACGTGGAAGTTCTGATCACTCATGATCAGGCACCTCTTTCGCGTCGTTGTCCGTCCCTTTCTTCTTCGCCATGCTTTCTTCCAGGAACTGATCAACCAGTTCATGCTGGCGATGCGAGTCCATCGCCTGTCCGATCACTTTGGACGCGATGGCCACCGCCAAGTCGGCCACTTCGTTGCGCACATCATTGAGCATGGTGATCCGCATGCGGTTGACCTCTGTTTCAGCGCGCGTAATCAGCCCGGCAGCGTTACGCCTGGCTTCGCCCAGGATGGCCTCGCTTTGCCGATCTGCCTGGCTGCGTGCTTCATTGAGAATCTCTGCGGCTTCATGTGTCGAGGCATCAAGTTTGGCTTCTGCCTGATTCATTTTATCTTCCGCCTGGCTGAGCTTCTCTTCAGCCTGCTTCAGTTCGTCCGTGATCATCAGACGCCGTTTGCGCAGCATCTTCAGGATGGGGCGAAACAAAAAATGTTTCAGGATAAAATAGGCAGCCAGCAGGTTGATAACGGTCACGATGGCCGCAGACAGGTAACTGGCAATTGCTTCTGGTGTAAACATAAACCTTCCTCACTCTGTCATCGTTAAGAAATAACCTGCCCGTATCCGTCTGCTTTTCATCAGAAGGCGAAGATGAGCAATAGGCTGACGACCAGGGCATAGATGGCGGTTGCTTCGATAAAGACAATCGCTGTAAGCAGCAGTGCCTGTATCTTGCCTGATATCTCCGGCTGGCGTGCTGATGCCTCAAAAGCTTTGCCGGATGCCAGGCCGATACCGATGGCTGCGGCCCCTGCGGCGATGGCGATCGCCAGTGCCGCACCAAGTGCGATGAGTCCTCTGTCCATTATGTTTTTCCTCCTGCATGTGAATGTGCTGTTATTCGTGCCTGTCGCGCGTGTTCCGCCTCATGGGCGTTTTCAACGATCTCACCGATATAGGTCGCTGTCAGATAGGTAAAGATGATCCCCTGCAGTATTCCATCGGCCAGATCGAACCAGAGACCGACAATACCAGGAATAAAGACAGGAATGATGATATAAATGAATTCCATCAGGATATAAGCGCCGAATATATTGCCAAAGAGTCGCAATGACAACGAAATGGGTTTGATCAGAAAGTCAAGGATCTTGAACGGCAGCAGCATGGCCTTGGGGTAGATTAATGACGCCCAGAAACCGCGCAGGCCGACAAAACGGATAGACATGATGATCACATAAACAATCGTTAACAGTGCCAGGGCGATTGGAAATGCCGGATTTTTCGCTGGCGGCGGTATCTTGAACATGGATGACAGGTTTGTCAGCGTAATAAAGATGCCGATGGTGCCGACAAACGGAACGACTCGCTCTGCCTGTTCATAGGTCATACCGGTATTCTGGCAGAGCTTGAGCAGAATATCGACCAGGCTCTCCGAAATTAGCTGACGGCCGGTGTGCGGTACCTGATCCCTTTTGCGACCCATCAGCCAGCCCAGTACAGCGATAACCACAAGTGCAATCCAGCTTACCGTAATAACATCGCTGATTACGACAGTCTGTCCTAAAAAGTTGAATGAAAACAGGATTTTCGGCGCGATGGCATGCTCGATTTCAAAACCGATGTCACCGATCTGTACCTCTTCGATGATCCGGTGTTTGAAGGCAGTCCAGAATTCGCTCCAAAAACTTAACACCACCAGATGATTCATGTTCGTTCCAATCTCCTGCCTCTAGGGATTTCTTAGAAATAACTTGCTCTATATACGTTCTCAGGATTGACCTTACTCGTCAATCCTGAAAGCGTAAGACCATTTAATTTCTAAGCAATCCCTTATCTGTCCGAGAACTGTCGGAGTCAACCAGCGGCAGAGGTCGGGCAATATTTTCGGGCCAAACGGCCGTATCTTATGAAAACTGAAGCCCGGCAGGAATATCCTCCGGACTTCGTTGTCGTATCTTATTATGCTACACCGGTTTGTCCCTGTTTGCAAGATCAATAGAAAATTTCGTCATTTTTTGCAGTACAAACCGATTCAATCCGGTCGCTATATGTCAACATGCAGCATCAAATCCCCTGTTCCTATCAGCGGGTGCCGAACAAGCGGTCGCCGGCATCGCCCAGACCGGGCACGATATAGGCATGGTCATTGAGCTTTTCATCTTTGGCCGCACAGAAAATCGGCACGTCCGGGTGGTCCCGGTGCAAGCGACTGATCCCTTCGGGAGCGGCGATCAAGCACATGAACTTGATGTTGCAGATGCCTTTTTGTTTCAGGAAAGAGACTGCAGCCGAAGCTGATCCGCCTGTGGCCAGCATCGGGTCCAGAACGACGATGTCGCGCTCCTGGGCATCTTCCGGCAGCTTGCAGTAATACTCGATCGGTTCCAGTGTCTTCGGGTCGCGGTATAAGCCGATATGGCCAACCTTAGCCATGGGCAGCAGATTGAGCATACCGTCCACCATGCCAAGGCCTGCCCGCAGGATCGGGACAAGCGCCAGTTTCTTTCCAGCCAGCACCTTGGTTCTGGCGATCGCCACCGGGGTTTCGATCTCCACTTCTTCCAAAGGAAGATCCCTTGTCACTTCATAAGCCATCAGCATGGCAACTTCCGAAACCAGCTCGCGAAACTCCTTGGTGGTGGTCCGCTTGTCGCGCATCAAAGAGATCTTGTGCTGAATCAGCGGATGATCAAAGACGAAAACGTTATCCATGCTTAGTAGCCTCCTGTGGCATCTGTATTATTTGATCGGACGGCAGGCTGTCCTGCCGGTCCGTAATCAGCACGCCTGTCACGGCAGGAAATTTCTGTCTTCAGTGGCGGCAATCTCATCGACCCGCACCTGATGGCGTCCGCCTGATTCAAAGGGTTCAACCAGAAATGTATCGACGATCGCCAGCGCAAGTGACGCGCCGAGCACGCGGGCTCCCAGTGCCAGGATGTTGGCGTCGTTATGCTGGCGGGCCATGCGGGCCATATATTCATTGCAGCAAAGAGCGCCGCGGATCCCTTTGTATTTATTGACCGTTATGGAAACGCCGAGGCCGGTGCCGCAAATGACGATGCCGAAATCTACCTGTTTCTTCTGCACAGCCTGTGCAACGGAAGAAGCATATGAAACATAACTGACCGAGTCGATGCAGTTTCCCGTTCCCAGATCATCACAGACGATTCCCTGACGATTCAGATGGTCCATGATCACATGTTTCAGCTGATACCCCGCATGATCACTGCCGATCGCAATTTTCATCTGTCATCCCTCCGTCCGGTTTGTTCGATTCATTGTACCACTAACCGCGACAGGCCGACAAGCACACTGCAGCCGAAAAGCTCAGCTGCAAGGCTATCCGCCTAACGGGTACTTTTCTGATTTTTCTTCGTGTTTGAATGTCGCCTGACCGCTTGCGTAGTCGGCGACTATCTGGCCATGGCCCAGCAAACGGTACTGGTACGTCACCAGGCCGTCCAGGCCAACCGGTCCGCGTGCATGAATCTTGCTGGTGCTGATGCCGACTTCGGCGCCAAAGCCATAGCGGAAACCGTCACTGAACCGCGTCGAGCAATTCCAGAACACATTGCCGGAATCGACTGCAACCAGGAAACGACGGGCAGTATCGGCATTCTCCGTCACGATGGCATCGGTGTGGTGCGAACCGAACCGGTTGATATGCAAAACGGCATCGTCAAAATCAGCGACGATCTTGATGGACACCTTATAGTCCAGGTACTCCGTGTGCCAGTCTTGAACCGGCTGACAACCAAGTGCGGCACAGGTCTGCTCGCAGCCGAAGATCTCGACACCGGCCGCTTTCAGGGCTGTGGCCAGAGGCGCTAACAGCATCGCGGCAATCTCCTGATGCAACAGGATCGTCTCGACGGCATTGCAGACAGCCACATATTGCGTTTTGCTGTCCAATGCTGTGCGGATAGCCATGTCGTGGTTGGCTGCTTCGTCGATATACAAGTGGCAGACCCCGTCGGCGTGGCCAAGAACCGGAATGCGCGTATGGTCCATGATATAGCGGACAAATTCATTGGATCCGCGCGGGATCAGCAGGTCGACCGTTTCATCCTGCTTCAGCAACTCGCCGACATCCAGTCGCGTCTCCAGGAGACCGATCCAGCCGTCCGGCAGGCCGGCAGACCGCCCTGCGTCAGCGATGATCCGGGTCAGGATGCGGTTGGTCTCCATCGCTTCCGAACCGCCCTTGAGCAGGATGGAATTGCCGCTTTTCAGGCACAGTGTGGAGATCTGAACCAGGGCATCCGGCCTGGATTCGAAGATCACACCGATCACGCCGATCGGACAGCTGACCCGGTACAAGTCGAGCCCATCATCCAAACGTGTCGTCAGCAGGGTCCGCCCGACCGGATCTGGCAAATCAGTCAGGCTGTCTATCCCCGATACAACATCATCGAGTTTATGATGATCAAATTTCAGGCGTTTCAGAAGCGGTTGAGCCAGACCATCTTCCTGGCTGCGCCTGAGATCGGCGGCGTTTGCAGCCACAATGCGATCCGACTGGGCAACCAGCGCGGCGCTGACAGCCTGTAATGCCCGATTCTTATCCTCAGAAGACAGTGTCGCCATGATGCCGGCAGCCTGGCGCGCCGCTTGTGTCATTTGCTGTATATCCATCCAATCGACCTTCTTTCATCCGTTTTATCTGTACAAAAACAATGTTGTACCTGATTTTTCCCTGTGGATAATGTGGATAACTCTGTGCATAACTGCAGGACAACGCTTTGCGGGTTTTCAGTTCTGGAAAGCCCTGCCCTGTCGGGATTTCCCTTTTGTTACCGGTGAATGGATAAAACCGAACGCACTTTTGCCATATTGGACAAACCCCTTTATACCAGTGCCTGACGGCTTCAGGCTTGTCAGCTCTCCTTTTTCGGGTGTGCGCCAATCGCGGACACAGGAAAAGTTGTCAGGACATCTTGATAGGCCTGCGGTGTGCCGATATCAATACAGTGTCCGGTAAAGAAAAAGGCACGAACCAGTTTCTGCTGATACAGCCAGACCACGAAATAACCGGGCGCATCCTTGTTGTTGCCTTCTTCCAGGTATCGGCGAAAGAGCGGCACCGTATCACGCCGGTAAAAATAGATGGCATAGACACCGATATTGCTGCGCGGACAATCTGGCTTTTCTTCCATGTGCTGAACATGACCCTGTTCATCGACCACGGCTATGGCAAATCGATGTGCATCCTCAGGTCGGGCCAGCGGTTGGGCTACGATCATGTCTTCGCCGTGGGTGCTAAAGTGCTGCCAGGCATCCAGCAGGCGCCAGGTGAACAGGTTGTCTCCTGCCATTACCAGAAGATCATCATCGATGTTACAGCGCTCGATACAGTGTTGAATATCGCCGATTGCGCCAAGCCGTCCTTCCTCGCTTGTTGTGCCGTCATCAATGATGGTGATGGGTATCGGCCGTCCGGCCCGGTCACCATCCGCCTTGTCCTGCGCCTGAGCCTGTGCCTGCACCTGTTGCCGGCGTGCGGCAGCCCAGCTTTCGAACTGCGCGGCGAAGCGGTTATTGCTGACAACATAGATCTCATCGAGATCCGGCAGGGTTTCTGCCTGATCGACCAGATAATCGATCAGGGGGCGCCCGTGGATCGGCAAAAGCGGTTTGGCACAGTGCTTTGTGAGCGGATAAAGCCGGGTCGCATACCCGGCAGCCAGGATGATCGCTTTCATTTGTCTTTACTCCTTTTCTTGAAGTACTGGAAAAGCGTGCACTTGATCATGCCATTATACAATTTTCTGCGTTTATCTGCCGATCCGCCGGCCAGACTCTCGAACTGGTCATATGGCGTTATGACAAAAAAACGGATGCCCGGCCGGGCTTTCCCCTGCTCAAGAAAAGCCTTACTCAATCCCCTGTAGAGCTGCTCAGCCTTTTGCGGGTCGAGCAGGCGCTCGCCATAGGGTGGATTGCAGACGACCAGATGGCGCTCAAAACCTGTCATTTTCGGCAGGGCAGATGCCTTCAGATCGTGGACATCCGCCTGGCGAAAGCGGACCATCGACGCCACGCCGGCCCGCTGTGCGTTAAGGTTGGCTGTGGCAACGGCTGTATCGGACAGGTCAGACCCAAAGATGAACGGCTGGTCCGGCGGATCCTGATCCACCTTCCCGCGAACCTCTGCGCGCACCAGGTCAAACACCTTCTGGCCGATCAGGGGCCATTGTTCTGCTGCAA